>NZ_JBDOQR010000022.1:0-65187 GCF_039839315.1 Phaeobacter sp. CAU 1743
GCCCTCACGGGCATGCTGGCTGCGGGTGAGTTCGGTCCAGGCCATCGTGGTCTCCGTTCAGTGTCGTACCCGAACAGAAACACAACCTCCTGAACTCACTCAATTAGTTTCAAATCGGGCTCTCAGCACTAAATGCATAGGCCCGCGCGGCTACTGCCAGATCCCGCGCCATTTCCCGGACCGAGACCGAGGCCGCCGCCGGGCGCAGCTGCATCAGGCAATGTAACTGGTCCTTGGGAGAGAAGAGACCCGCGCTTTCGGTGGTGATCTGCACCTTCATGCCGGGCGCCGCCTCCTGCACCGCTTCCATCGCCGTGCGATAGCGCCCGACGTCCAGGGAATGCTGGCCCTCCTCATCCCGCACATGCAGGTGCAGCGCCCCTGCCCCGGCCACATAACAGTCCGCGGCCGTCTGCGCGATTTCCTCAGGTGTCACCGGCAGGTTCAAATGATCCCGCTTGCCACGCCGTGCCCCACTCGGGGCAACCATCACTGTGAACTCCGCCACGCCCATTCTCCGCTGGCCAATGCTGCGCCCGACCATGATGGGAAAAATGCACGCTCTCAATCAACACACGAAAGAACACACGTTCTTTTGATCTGCACCGGATCGCGATATACTGGGAAAACCCGCGTTTATCCCCGGATCACCCACCCCGGAACACTGCCACGCCCGATTTTCGGGCAACCTGCCGGGCCACATGCGGAAAACCGCTGGAGCATAACGGCGCACCCAAGGCAAAGAACGGAAGTTCTGCCCTTGAAAACAGGGGCCTGATGCGGGCGGCGCAGGAAACTCGCTGCACTGGCCACAAAGCTCATCACCATCTGGACCTAGTGCAAGCGGCAGATTTGGCGTTTCGTCAAACTCAGAAAAGTCCGGCTTGCTGTTTTGCGGGCCGGACCAGAACACCACTATTTAGGGAAGGACATGTCATGGACGGCACGTTCAACGAAAACGACCTCAGCCGGGTGATTGACGCCGACAAGGCGCATGTCTGGCACCACCTGATCCAGCACAAACCTTTTGAGACCAGCGATCCCCGGATCATCGTCGAAGGCAAAGGCATGCGGGTCTGGGACCAGAACGGCAAGGAATGGCTGGACGCGGTCTCCGGTGGGGTCTGGACGGTGAACGTCGGCTATGGCCGTGAGGAAATCTGCAAAGCGGTCTATGATCAGCTGATGAAGCTTTGCTATTTCGCGCAGTCCGCAGGTTCTATTCCCGGCTCACTCTTTGCCGAAAAGCTGATCGAGAAGATGCCCGGCATGAGCCGCGTCTACTACAACAACTCCGGCTCCGAGGCGAACGAGAAAGCTTTCAAGATGGTGCGCCAGATCGCGCACAAGAAATACGGCGGCAAGAAGCACAAGATCCTTTACCGCGACCGCGATTACCACGGCTCCACTCTGGCGGCGATGTCGGCGGGCGGCCAGGATGAGCGCAACGCCCAATACGGCCCCTTTGCCCCCGGTTTCGTACGGGTGCCCCACTGCATGGAATACCGCAAGCACGAGTTGGGTCTTGAGCATCTGTCGGGCGAGGAATTCGGCATCGCGGCCGCCAACCTGATCGAAGAGGTGATCCTGCGCGAAGGCCCCGACACCATCGGCGCCCTCTGTCTGGAACCCGTCACTGCTGGTGGCGGCGTGATCGAGGCCCCCGAAGGCTATTGGCCGCGGGTGCAGGAGATTTGCAAGAAATACGACATCCTGCTGCACATCGACGAGGTGGTTTGCGGGATCGGTCGTACCGGCACCTGGTTCGGCTACCAGCATTACGGCATCCAGCCCGATTTCGTCACCATGGCCAAGGGCGTCGCCTCGGGCTATGCCGCGATTGCCTGCATGGTCACCACCGAAGAAATCTTCGAGATGTTCAAGGACGACGCGGACGATCCGATGAACTATTTCCGTGACATCTCCACCTTCGGCGGCTGCACCGCTGGTCCCGCTGCCGCGCTGGCCAACATGCAGATCATCGAAGACGAGGGCCTTCTGGACAACTGCACCGCCATGGGCGAGCGGATGATGAACAACCTCAAGGCGCTGCAGGAAAAACACCCCGTGATCGGCGATGTGCGCGGTAAGGGTCTGTTCCTCGGCGCCGAACTGGTCACCGACCGCGAAAGCAAGGAACCGGTGGACGAGAAACAGGCACAGGCCGTAGTGGCCGAGGTCGGCGCCCAGGGCGTTATCATTGGCGTCACCAACCGTTCGATCCCCGGCAAGAACAACACCCTCTGCTTTAGCCCAGCGCTGATCGCAACGGCCGAGGATATCGACGCCATCACCGATGCGGTGGACGTGGCCCTGACCAAGGTCTTTGGCTGATCAGGCCAATTGGACTACTTAGATTTTTGAAAGGCGGCCCTTTGCACCGGGCCGCCTTTCCTCTTTTGTGGCGGGGCGACACAGCACAAGGAAGCCCGCCATGCCCGGCCCTCTCTGGATGACAGCATCCACCCTGACCTCGGACAAGGTGACACTGGCACCGCTCACACAGGATCACGCCCCGGATCTGGCAGAGGCTGCGGACGATGGCGCCCTGCACCGGCTCTGGTACACTGCGGTTCCCGCACCGGACCGGGTCCCGGCAGAGATCGACCGCCGCCTCACGCTTCAGGAGGCAGGATCCATGGTGCCTTTCGCCATCCTCGACCCACAGGGCCGCGCCGTGGGCATGACTACCTATATGAATATCGACCACGGCAACCGCCGCGTCGAAATCGGCTCCACCTGGTACCGCAAATCGGTACAGCGCACCGGGATCAACACCGCCTGCAAGCTCATGATGCTGCGCCACGCATTCGAAGACCGCGATGCCATCGCGGTGGAATTCCGCACCCACCGCCTGAACCGGCAAAGCCGCGCCGCCATCGAACGGCTCGGCGCCCAGCTCGACGGTATCCTGCGGGCGCATATGGTCATGCCCGACGGCAGCCTGCGTGATTCCGCTGTCTACTCCATCACCGCCGCCGATTGGCCCGCGGTCCGCGCAAACCTGGAATTCATGACCCAAAGGTGATCCCCCCGCGGGTCAAGGAGGCCGCAAGGCCCCGCCGTCAGGCGGCTTGTCCTTGACGCGCAAATCTTAAGACACTCGAAAACGGCCCTTACGGGGCAGACCTGCCCCGTAAGGGCCATCTCAGCAAGAAAGAGCGCCGCGCGTCAGCGCGGCGCCTGGCCCAACGGGAGAGGGGCAATCTTCGATTGCCGCGATCCGGGCGGGAGCGCCCCGCCCGCGCCCCCTCACAGCATCTGAAACAGAATGCCGGACAGGATTGCACCGCTGACCCCCAGCCCCAGATAGGCGGCAAAGACCTGCGGCTTCACCAGCGACCAGACCGCTGCCATGGCCGGGATCGAACTCACCGCACCGGCAATCATAAAGGCCATGGCCGCCCCTGCGCTCATTCCCTGCTCCATCAGCCCCGCCAGCAGCGGCGGCGCCACGTAGGAGTTGAGGTAGGCCGGCATGCCCACCAGCGCGGCCACGGCAATCGGCACCACGCCTTCACCGCCGACCAGACCCGCAATGACATCCGCCGGGACATAGGACACCAGCAGCGCCTCCAGGACATAGGCCAGCGCCAGCCACTTCAGCAGGAACAGACCGTTGGCGACAAATTCGCTGCGGAACCGTTGCCGACGCTCAGGTTCGGACCAGAAGGCCCAGACCGGCTTTGCATCGGCCTTTGGCGCACCGCAGCCGCAACAGCTGGTTTTCTGCACCTGTTTTAGCGGGTTTGCAAAGACACCATGGCCCATCAGTGCCTTGATGGCAAAGCCCCCGAACAACCCCAGCGCCACGGCAGCAACCGCCTTGCCGATGGCAAAGGGCCAGCCCAGCGCCCCGGCAGTGATCAGCAACGTCGGCGGATCGATCAGCGGCGAGGACAGCCAGAAGGCCATGACAGCCGACAACGGCGCGCCCAAAGCCAGCAGCCCGGCGATAAAGGGAATGACCTCGCAGGAACAGAAGGGCGCCAACCCGCCAAACACCGCCGCAAGAAAGATCATCCGCACCTCGCGCCCCTCAAAGGCCCGCGCCACCAGAGCGTCGGCGCCGGTTGCCTTAAGATACGCCAGCAGCAGCACCGCAAACAAGATGTAACGACCGGTATGGGCCAGCGCATTCAGCGCAAAGATCACAATCGTCTGGAAATTTGCCGGATCCAGCACCGCAACAGAAACCAGCAGCGCCACGATCACGGCCCAGGGCGTTTTGAGCCAGCGCAGCAGCGCCTGCGAGGCCCCGAGATTTTGAGTGAGATCAGCCATCGTTTGCAGCCTCCTGCATTTGATCCGAGCAGCATTCACAGAGAATGAAGTCCGCCAGCGCCCGCAGCCGGTCAAAATCGGCCCGGCTAATCGTCGCGCGTCCCACCTTCTCCTGCACCACGACACCGGCGCCCGAAAGAAATTTCAAATGATGCGCCAGCGTCGAGGGCGCGATGCCCGTGCGGGTCTGAATGTCCTGAACCCGCAATCCATCGCGCCCTGCCCGGACCAGACAGCGCAGGACCTTCAGACGCGCCTCTGACCCCATGGCCGCAAAACCACCTGCTGCTTCTTCCCACTGCATGACATGCTCCATTAAAACCATAAAACTAGTTATTTCGATTCGACGCTCAAAATCAAGCTCAAAAAAACATCCGGGACGGTAAGTCCAGATTGCGCTCCCCCTAAGGCCAGCCTACTGTCCCGGAATGGCCATTTCCGTCGACACATTCTTTCTCAACCCGGATGCGCAGGGCACGCTTCAGGCGCAGATCCAGGAGATGATCGCCGAAGGCGTTCTGTCGGGCCGTTTCCGGGTCGGAGAGAAGCTGCCATCCTCGCGCAAACTGGCCAGCCACCTTGGCATCAGCCGCATCACCGTGACGCTGGCCTATACGGAACTTCTGGCCAATGACTATCTGACGTCGCGCGGGCGGTCTGGGTATTACGTCTCGGAAAACGCGCCGGTGCCGCCCAGTTACACGCCGCCGCAACGCTCTGATGACGCGGTAGACTGGTCGCAGGCCATTGCCCGCACCTTTACCGGTGGCGATACGCCCCGCAAACCGCGGGACTGGCGCAACTACCGCTATCCTTTCATCTATGGTCAGGCCGATGCCTCGCTGTTTGATCATGCCAACTGGCGGCTTTGCGCACTGCGGGCGCTGGGGCAGAAAGACTTTGCCGCGCTGACCAACGACTATTTCGATCAGGATGATCCCCTGCTGATCGAATATATCGCCCGCCACACCCTGCCACGCCGTGGTGTCACCGCTCGCCCCGAGCAGATCCTGATCACCCTCGGGGCGCAGAATGCCCTGTGGCTGGTGATCCAGCTTTTGCTGAACCGGGGGCGCAAGGCGGCGATCGAGGATCCGACCTATTACACCCTGCGCGATCAGCTGACCCATGTGCGCTGCCAGATGGATTGCATTCCGGTTGATGCCGACGGTCTGCCGCCGGAGCAGATCGCGGAAGACACCGACGTGATCTTTTGCACCCCGAGCCACCAAAGCCCGACCACCGCCACCATGCCCATGGCCCGGCGCAAGCAACTGCTGGAGCGCGCCCGCGAGATCGATGCGGTGATTGTCGAGGACGACTACGAGTTCGAGATGTCCTTCCTTGGCGCCCCCTCCCCGGCGCTCAAATCCCTCGATACCGACGGGCGCGTGGTCTATGCCGGCAGCTTTTCCAAATCGTTGTTTCCGGGGCTGCGACTGGGCTATCTGGTAGGCTCTGAAAGCTTCATCCGTCAGGCCCGCGCCCTGCGCGCCAGCGTGCTGCGCCACCCGCCTGGGCACATTCAGCGCACTGTCGCCTATTTCCTCTCCCTCGGTCACTACGATTCCCAGATCCGTCGCACCGCCAAGGAACTGCACAACCGCCGCCTGGTCATCGAAGAGGCCATCGCCGCGCATGGGCTGTCGATCTCGGGTGTTGGCGTCTACGGTGGCTCATCCCTCTGGATGCGCGCGCCGGAGGGCGTCGATACCGCCGCCGCAGCAGAGCGCCTGAGGGAAAAGAGCGTCATCATCGAACCCGGCGCGCCCTTCTTTGCGCCCCAACACCGCAAGCAGAACTATTACCGGCTGGGCTATTCCTCGATCCCGGCAAGCCGTATCGAACCAGGGCTGGCGCTGCTGTCCGAGGCGCTGAAACCGTCCTGAGGTTGCCGCGGCCACAGGCGCGCATGCGTTTTCTGCAGCCGTGATACACCCCCATCAGGCCGCGCCATATCTGGCCCTAATCCGGACAGGTATCTGGCCCTAACCCCTCCCCTTCCGACAGCCTAAACCGGATATAACGCCCGGCGCCGGCCCGGCCCTGTCAGCGTCTCATCAGGAGAACACACCATGAAAATGACCACCGAGGAAGCCTTTGTCAAAACCCTGCAAATGCATGGGGTTGAACATGCTTTCGGGATTATCGGCTCGGCGATGATGCCGATTTCGGACCTCTTTCCCAAGGCAGGCATCACCTTCTGGGACTGCGCGCATGAAGGCAGCGCCGGCATGATGGCCGATGGCTACACCCGCGCCACCGGCAAGATGTCGATGATGATCGCCCAGAACGGCCCTGGCATCACCAACTTTGTCACCGCCGTCAAAACCGCCTACTGGAACCACACCCCGCTACTGCTGGTCACCCCGCAGGCGGCGAACAAGACAATCGGTCAAGGCGGTTTCCAGGAAGTCGAGCAGATGAAACTGTTCGAAGACATGGTCGCCTATCAGGAAGAGGTGCGCGATCCCTCCCGCGTGGCCGAAGTTCTGAACCGGGTCATCATGCAGGCCAAACGCGCCTCGGCCCCGGCGCAACTGAACATCCCGCGCGATATGTGGACCCAGGTCATCGACATTGCTCTGCCCGCCATCGTCGAATTCGAACGCCCCACCGGGGGCGAAACCGCGCTAGCGCAGGCGGCTGAGCTGCTGTCGAACGCCAAGAACCCTGTGATACTGAACGGTGCCGGTGTGGTGCTGTCCAAGGGTGGCATCGCCGCCTCCAAGGCGCTGGCCGAACGTCTCGATGCCCCCGTCTGCGTCGGCTACCAGCACAATGACGCCTTCCCCGGATCGCATCCGCTGTTCGCAGGTCCGCTTGGCTACAACGGCTCAAAGGCCGGTATGGAACTGATCAAGGAAGCCGATGTGGTGCTCTGCCTTGGCACCCGGCTCAACCCCTTCTCGACTCTGCCCGGCTATGGGATGGAATACTGGCCCACCGAAGCCAAGATCATTCAGGTCGACATCAACCCGGACCGCATCGGCCTGACCAAACCGGTCACGGTCGGCATCGTTGGTGATGCTGCCAAGGTGGCAACGACGATCCTGAACCAGTTGAGCGACAGCGCAGGCGACGAAGGCCGCGCGGATCGCAAGGCGCGGATCGCCGAAGCCAAGTCCCGCTGGGCGCAGCAGCTCAGCTCGATGGATCACGAGGATGACGATCCCGGTACCACCTGGAATGAACGCGCCCGCGCCGACAAACCGGACTGGATGAGCCCCCGCATGGCCTGGCGCGCGATCCAATCGGCGCTGCCCCGCGAGGCGATCATCTCTTCCGACATCGGTAACAACTGCGCCATCGGCAACGCATATCCGTCCTTTGACGAGGGCCGCAAATATCTGGCGCCGGGACTGTTCGGTCCCTGCGGATACGGCCTGCCTGCTGTGGTCGGCGCCAAGATCGGCTGCCCAGACGTGCCGGTCGTGGGCTTCTCCGGCGACGGTGCCTTTGGCATCGCCGTGAACGAGCTGACCGCGATCGGCCGCGATGAATGGCCCGCTGTCACTCAGGTGGTATTCCGCAACTACCAGTGGGGCGCAGAGAAACGGAACTCGACCCTGTGGTTCGACGACAACTTTGTCGGCACCGAGCTGGATCAGCAGGTCTCTTATGCCGGGATCGCCAATGCCTGCGGCCTGAAAGGCGTCGTCGCCCGCACCATGGACGAGCTGACCGCGGCGCTGGCACAGGCGGTCGAGGACCAGAAGAACGGCATCACCACCCTCATCGAGGCGATGATCAACCAGGAACTGGGTGAACCCTTCCGCCGCGACGCCATGAAGAACCCGGTCGAAGTCGCCGGGATCTCTGCCGACGACATGCGTCCGCAGCAGGTCGGCTGAACGCAATGATGCTGCCCTTTGATCTGCCATTTGATCTGAATGGAGGTCTGGGCGCCTATCTGGCCGCCGCATTGTTTGTGGCGGCCTTTATCCGTGGCTATTCGGGATTTGGCTTCTCGGCGATCTTTATCATTCTAGCAGCGCTGGTGACCAACCCACTGCCGCTGATCCCGGTGGTCTTTGCTTGTGAAATCACGATGACCGCCTTTCAGGCGCGCGGCATCCGGCCTCATATCGACTGGCAGCGGGCACTGTTGCTGCTGGGCGGGGCCGCCATTGCCACGGTTCCCGCCATCGCCATCATGTCCCGCCTGGGCGAAGATCAGGCCCGGCTTGCCATATCGGCACTTGTGCTGATGCTAAGCCTCATCCTGCTCAGCGGCTGGCAGCTGCGCCGCCCCATCGGGGGCAAAGGCAACCTCGGCGTCGGTCTTGTGGCCGGCATTGCCAACAGCGCCGGTGTCGGCGGCCTGCCCGCTGCCGCGTTTCTGACCGCTCAGCCGATCCCCCCTGCAGTATTTCGCGCCACCATGATCGTGTTTCTGACAGGTATCGACATGATGGCCCTGCCGGTGATGGCGGCAAACGGGCTGACCGGGGTCGACACGCTTTACGGGGTGCTGCTTGCCTTTCCCATCCTTGGCGCCGGGATCTGGACCGGCAGCCAGCGCTTTGCCAGCGCCGACCAGAAGAATTTCCGCCGCGGTATCGTGCTGTTGCTGACCGTTCTTTCGGTGCTGAACATCGTGCGGGTGCTCTGATGGCCGATGCACGGGTTCTGATCCTCAATGCCGGATCCTCTTCCATCAAATTCGCTGTCTTCGACAGCGCGTTCGAAGAGCAGGTGCAGGGTCTTGCCGACGGGATCGGCGGCGCCTCGCGGCTGATCGTGGACGGCGCCGAGACCGAAATCCCCTTTATCGACCATAAGGCCGCGCTTTCGGCCATCCTGAACGCGCTGGCGGATCGCGGCATCACGGCAGGTAGCCTGACGGCGGTGGGTCACCGGGTGGTGCATGGCGGACGCAATCTGACCGCCCCCACCCGCATCACGCCCGAGGTCAGCGCCGAGATCGCCGATTGTACCCCGCTGGCGCCGCTGCACAATCCACATAGCCTGGCCGCCATCGACACCATGGGGGAACTCGCCCCGGACCTACCGCAGTTCGCCAGTTTCGACACCTCCTTCCACGCCACCAATCCCGATGTGGCGACCCGTTATGCCATCCCGCGCATGATCGAGACCAATGGCATCCGCCGCTATGGCTTCCATGGGCTATCCTACGCGGCACTGGTGCGGCGCCTGCCGGACCTCTCTGGTGATAAACTGCCCGCCCGGTTGCTGGCCTTTCATCTGGGCAATGGCGCCTCGCTTTGTGCAATCCGGGGCGGGCAATCCATCGCCACCACCATGGGCTATTCACCGCTGGACGGGCTGACCATGGGCACCCGGTCGGGCGGCATCGATGCCAACGCAGTTCTGCGCCTCGTGGAAGACAACGGGCTGGAACGCACCAAGGCGATCCTCAACCACGAAAGCGGGTTGCTGGGCCTATCGGGTGGCAAATCCGACATGCGCAAGCTGATGCTAGACCCCAGCGCCGACAGCGCCTTTGCCATCGATCACTTCTGCTACTGGACCCTGCGACACGCGGGCAGCCTGATTGCCGCGCTCGAAGGTCTCGACGCCATCGCATTCACCGGCGGTATCGGAGAGAACGCCACCGCCATCCGCGCGCGAGTTCTGCGGAGCCTTGAATGGATTGGTGTGCGCATGGACCCCGATGCCAATGAGGCCCGCCAGATGGCGCTACATTGCCAGTCTTCAGCGGTAAAGATCTGGGTGATCCCAGCTGACGAAGAGCGCCAGATCGCCATGGACGCCCTTACCCTGATGCCGGAGGCGACATGAGCCGCGCCCAGCATATCCCTCAGACCTGCGCGGCGGTCAGCACCGTTGCCGCGACGATGTCGTCAACGCTGGCGCCCCGACTAAGATCGCAGACCGGGCGGGCAAAGCCCTGCAGGAACGGCCCCAGCGCCTGCGCACCTGCCAGTTCCTGGCACAGCTTGTACCCGATATTGCCCGCATCCAAGCTGGGAAAGATCAGCACATTGGCATCCAGAGCCTCGATCCCCTTCTTGGCAGCGATGGCACCGTTCAGCGCCGCATCCGCCTGCACCGGCCCAGCAAAGCCTGCAAGCTCGGCTGCTTCGCGCACCCGCGCCACGCTGTCGCCGTCACCCGATGTGCCGGTGGAAAAGGACAGCATCGCCACCCGCGCCGTGCCCAGCAGGGCCTTGGCGGAGGCCGCCGAAGCGCGTGCGATATCGGCAAGTTGCGCCGCATCGGGTGCTACATTCACCGCGCAGTCAGCAAAGACCAGTTCGCGCCCATCCGGGAACACCATCAGGAAGAACGACGAGGGCAAGGACACCCCGTCGGCCAGCCCGATGCCGATGCTGGCGGCCTCGATCACCCGGCGGGTGGGAACATCGGCGCCTGCGACCATCGCATCTGCCTCGCCCAGCGCAACCATCGCGGCGGCACGGTACAAGGGTTTGGAAACCATGCGTTTTGCGATCACCTCTTTCAGACCGCGCGCGGTAACCAAGGCCTCCACATGGGCCTCGGACGGCTCCGCCAGCGGCAAGGGTTCGCACAGGCCTTCGGCCCGCAGGCGCTGCGTGGCCTCTGCCACCCGTGCGTCTTCCATTTCCGGGAAAACCACCCGCGCCCGCCGTGCCTTTGCCGCTTCAAATGCATTTTCCAGAACAGTCATATCATTCTCCCTTGCCACACGAAGGAGCCAGCAATGAGCGAAAACGTCAAGATCAACCGCGGCCTGAAGGGCGTCTACTTTGAACGCTCCGGCGTTTCAGATATTGATGGGGCCAAGGGCGAGTTGAGCTATCGCGGCTATTCCATCCACGATCTGGCTACCCATTCCACCTTTGAAGAGGTCTGTTACCTACTGATCTACGGCGAGCTGCCAACCGCAGGGCAACTGGCGGATTTCGATGCCGATCTGAAAGCGGCGCGGGTGCTGCCGGATGAGATCCACGCAATCATCCGCGCCTGCAAGGACGGCCACCCGATGGATGTGCTGCGCACCTGTGTGTCGGCCCTTGCAGCGTTAGAGCCTGCCAGCCAGCAGGTCGGCGAGGAGGCCTTCCTCGCCAATGGCGTGCGTCTGACCAGCCAGGTGCCGATGATCATCGCCGCGCATGAAGCAATCCGCAACGGCCGCAATCCGGTGGCGCCGGACATGACACTGGGTCATGCAGCCAACTGGCTGTGGATGCTGAAGGGAGAGAAACCCAGCGCGGATGCCGCGCGCCTGGCGGATGTGGATTTCATTCTGCACGCCGAACACGGCTCCAACGCCTCCAGCTTTGCTGCCCGCGTCACAGTCGGGACCGAGGCTAATCTTCATGGCGCCATCGTCACGGCGCTGTCGACCCTCGCAGGTCCAGCCCACGGCGGCGCCGCCGAGGACGTGATGAAAATGGTCCACGAGATCGGCACCCCGGACAAGGCCGCCGCCTACGTGAAGGCCAAGCGCGCGGCGAAAGAAGCCGTCACCGGCTTTGGCCACCGGGTCTACCGCAAGGAAGACCCCCGCGCCCGCCACATGCGCGAAGGCGTGCGCAAGCTGGGCGAGGAAATGGGCGCCCCCGAGTGGTATGAAATCCTACAGGCGGTGGTCGAGGCCATGTCTCCCTATGCACGCCATGGGCTCAATGTGAATGTCGATTTCTATTCCGGCGTGATCTACCAGCTGCACGGCATCCCGATGGACCTCTATGTGCCGATCTTCGCCATTGGGCGCATGCCAGGCTGGGTGATCCAATGCATCGAGCAACAGCGCGGCAATATCCTTATCCGACCGCTGACGCTGTACAACGGGCCGGAACCGCGCGGTTATGTGCCGATTGCAGATCGCTGATCCCCACCAATACGATTTCAAAGAACAGATTCCCGGAAAAGCCGGGAAAAACAGAAAACTCTCGCGCGGCAGACTGATCCGACCTAGCCTGCCCCGACGCGACGAACAGGGATGACCCATGGGTTTCAACCAGCCTCAGATCGACACCTCGCCCCCGGTTTCCGAGGAGATCCGCCAGACCACCTGCTACATGTGCGCCTGCCGCTGCGGCATCAACGTTCATATGAAGACCGGCAGCGATGGCAAGAAACAGGTCGCCTATATCGAGGGCAACCGCGACCACCCGGTGAACAAGGGTGTCCTTTGCGCGAAGGGCAGCGCTGGCATCATGCAGCACAACGCGCCCTCGCGGCTGCGTGCGCCGCTGAAACGGGTCGGCCCGCGCGGGTCAGGACAGTTCGAGGAAATCACCTGGGACGAAGCGCTGGATCTGGCGGCCTCCTGGATGGAGCCGCTGCGCAAGAATGCACCAGAAAAGCTGGCGTTTTTCACCGGCCGCGATCAGTCGCAGAGCTTCACCAGTTTCTGGGCGCAGAATTTCGGCACCCCCAACTATGCCGCGCACGGCGGCTTCTGCTCGGTCAACATGGCGACGGCTGGCATCTACACCATGGGCGGTGCCTTCTGGGAATTCGGTCAGCCCGACTGGGATCACACCAAGCTGTTCATGCTGTTCGGCGTGGCCGAAGATCATGACAGTAACCCAATCAAGATGGGTATTGGCCGGATCAAGGCGCGCGGCGCGCGAGTGATCGGCGTCAACCCGATCCGCACCGGCTATAACGCGGTGGCGGATGACTGGGTCGGCATCACGCCGGGCACCGACGGGCTGTTCATCCTCTCCATGGTGCACGTGCTGCTGAAGGCCGGTAAGATCGATCTAGATTACCTCAGCCGCTACACCAATGCGCCGGTGCTGGTAAACGCCAGCGACGGACCTGAACAAGGCCTGTTCCTGCGCGATGAGACTGGCAAGGAGTTGGTGATCGACCGCAATACCGGCAAGCTGACGCCCTTTGACCAGCCAGGCGTGCGCCCGGACCTGCATGCCACCTATCGCCATGCCGGTGTCACCCACAGGCCGGTGTTCCACCTGCTGGCCGAGCGGTACCTGTCTGACGAATACGCCCCTGAAACCGTGGCCGAGCAATGCGGTATCCCCGCCAGTCGCATCCGCGCCATCGCCGCTGAAATTGCCCGTGTCGCCTTTGACGAGGCGTTCGAGCTTGATCAGGAATGGACCGATTTCCGCGGCGAGACTCACAAGACGATGGTGGGGCGCCCAGTGTCCTTCCACTCCATGCGCGGGGTGTCTGCTCATGCCAACGGGTTCCAGACCTGCCGCGCGCTGCACGTCCTGCAGATCCTTCTGGGCACGGTCGAGGTTCCCGGCGGTTTCCGCTTCAAACCGCCCTACCCCAAGCCCGCGACCGCGCATCCCAAACCGCACTGCGGCGTCAAACCCGACTGCGCCCTGGACGGCCCCCATCTGGGGTTTGTGCATGGCCCCGACGATCTGGCCCTGTGCAAAGACGGCAGCCCAGCCCGCATCGACAAGGCCTTCACCTGGGAAAACCCGATGAGCGCCCACGGGTTGATGCATATGGTGATCTCCAACGCCCATGCAGGCGATCCTTACAAGATCGACACGCTGTTCATGTATATGGCGAATATGTCGTGGAACTCCTCGATGAACACCCGCGGGGTGATCGAGATGCTGACCGACCGGGATGACAACGGCGAATACGTCATCCCGCGCATCATCTACTCGGACGCCTATTCATCCGAAATGGTGGCCTATGCCGACCTGATCCTGCCTGACACCACCTATCTGGAGCGGCACGATTGCATCTCGCTGCTGGATCGCCCGATCTGCGAGGCGGATGCCGCCGCCGATGCCATCCGCTGGCCGGTGGTGGAACCCGACCGGGATGTGCGCGGGTTCCAGACTGCGCTGGTGCAACTGGCGAACCGGATGAAACTGCCGGGCTTCACCAATGAGGACGGCAGCGCGAAATATCAGGATTACGCCGATTACATCGTCAACCACGAGCGTAAGCCCGGTATCGGCCCACTGGCGGGATGGCGCGGCGATGGCGAACAGTCCGGGCGCGGCGCGGTGAACCCTGAACAACTCGACCGCTATATCGAGAACGGCGGATTTCACGTCAGCCACATCCCGGATGCGGCGCTCTATTACAAACCGTGGAACAGCGCCTATCAGGACTGGGCCGTGGGCATGGGGATCTATGACAAGCCCGAACCCTATCTGTTCCAGCTGTATGTGGAGCCGATGCGGAAATTCCAGCTGGCCGCCGAAGGATATGGGGAGCGACAGCCCCCCGACCATCTGCGCGACCGGATCAAGGCCACGATGGATCCGCTGCCGATCTGGTACGAGACCGATCAGCAGGGCAACGAAGGTTTCACCATCAACGCCCTCACCCAGCGGCCCATGGCGATGTATCACTCCTGGGGCAGCCAAAACGCCTGGCTGCGGCAATTGCACGGGCGCAATCCCCTGTATGTGCCAACCAAACTGATGCAGCAAAACGGCTTGTCGGATGGCGACTGGGCGCGGGTCACCTCTCCGCACGGAGAGATCACCGTGCCGGTGATGGAGATGGCCGCGCTCAATGAAAACACAGTCTGGACCTGGAACGCCATCGGCAAGCGCAAGGGCGCCTGGGCACTGGATAAAAACGCACCAGAGGCCACAAAGGGCTTCCTGCTCAATCACCTGATCCACGAGCTCTTCCCCCCCAAGGGCGATGGTCTTCGCTGGGCAAACTCGGATCCGATCACCGGACAGGCTGCCTGGTTCGATCTGAAGGTGAAGATCGAAAAGGCCGCCCCGCCAGACGACATCGCGGAAAGCCAGCCCGCACTTGATCCGATTGCATCTCCGGTGGGCACCGGTCCGGACACACTGACATGGAAGGTAGGCAAATGACCGAGCTTCCCACACAGACAAATCGCAAGATGGGGCTGGTGATCGACCTTGATACCTGCGTCGGCTGCCATGCCTGCGTGATCTCCTGCAAAGGCTGGAACACCGAAAACTACGGCGCGCCGCTGTCGGATCAGGATCCCTATGGCGCCGATCCCTCGGGCACCTTCCTCAACCGGGTACATTCCTATGAGGTGCAGCCACAGTCCACAGGCGCCCAGCCCGCCCCCGCTGCCCAGCTGGTGCATTTCCCGAAATCCTGCTTGCATTGCGAAGACGCACCCTGCGTCACCGTCTGCCCCACCGGCGCCAGCTACAAACGGGTCGAGGATGGCATCGTGCTGGTCAACGAAAGCGACTGCATCGGCTGCGGCCTCTGCGCCTGGTCCTGCCCCTATGGCGCGCGTGAGCTGGATCTGGCTGAGGGGGTGATGAAGAAATGCACTCTTTGCGTGGACCGGATCTATAACGACAACCTGCCCGAAGAGGATCGCGTTCCGTCCTGCGTGCGCACCTGCCCGGCGGGCGCGCGGCATTTCGGCGATCTTGGCGATCCCGATAGCGAAGTCTCGCAACTGGTCGCAGCGCGCGGCGGCATGGACCTGATGCCGGAAATGGGCACCAAGCCTGTGAACAAATACCTGCCGCCCCGCCCCAAGGACCGGATCGAGGATCAGATCGACGTGCTGGCGCCGCTTCTGGCCCCCGTCGCGGAGGAACCCAGCGGTTTCCTTGGCTGGCTCGACAAGGCGCTTGATAAACTGCCCGGAGGAGAACGCTGATGCATCCGGCCCCTTCCGTCATCATCTTCACCACCCTGTCCGGCCTCGGCTTTGGCCTGCTGGCCTTTCTTGGCCTTGGCATGCCTTCTGTCACCGGCTGGGTCGCCCTTGTCTTCTATCTCATCGCCTATGCGCTGGCCGTGGGCGGGCTTCTGGCCTCGACCTTTCACCTCGGCCATCCCGAACGCGCCTGGAAAGCCTTCAGCCAGTGGCGCACAAGCTGGCTCAGCCGCGAAGGCTGCACTGCCGTCGCCGCGCTGCTGGTCATGGGGCTGTATGCGGCTGGGGCTGTTTTCTGGGACGCTGACTGGCGCCTCCTCGGCCTTCTGGGCGCTGCGCTCAGCATCGGCACCGTTTTCACCACCGCGATGATCTATACGCAACTAAAGACAATCCCGCGCTGGCACAGCCCGCTGACGCCGCTGGTCTTCCTCAGCTTCGCGATCGCGGGCGGTGCACTGCTGGCCGGACAAGAGAGCCTCGCGCCATGGCTGCTAGCACTCGCAGGCGCGATCCAGCTGGCCTATTGGGCCAAGACGGACAAGGCGCTGGCGCACTCCGGCACCGACATTGGCACTGCCACGGGGCTGGGGAATCGCGGCAGCGTGCGCGCATTCGAGCCGCCCCATACCGGCAGCAATTACCTGCTTCGGGAATTCGTCTATGTGGTGGGCCGCAAACACGCGCTGAAGCTGCGCGTCATCGGCTTTGGCCTGGGGTTCGCGCTGCCGATTGCCCTGATGGTAATGCCGTTTGACAGCGTGATGATGAAACACCTGATGGCAGGCGTCGCGGTGCTGGCGCATATCGCAGGGATTGCCTGCCTGCGCTGGCTGTTCTTTGCCCAGGCTGAACATGTCGTCGGCCTCTACTACGGCAAACGCTGAACGCATCTGATTTGAACAACAAAAAAGGCGGCCCCGAAAGGAGCCGCCTTCTTAAATCGGAAAACCGGTTGGCCTTACAGCAAGCCCGCGTGCTTCATGGCCGCGTCGATCGCTGCCTTGGTGCTGTCTTCCAGCGTGGTCAGCGGGCAGCGGACCTCTTCGCTGCACAGGCCCAGTTTCGACAGGCCGTACTTCGCGCCCACAAGGCCTGGCTCGATAAAGATCGCCTCGTGCAGGGGCATCAGGCGGTCCTGGTATTCCAGCGCGGTCTTGTAGTCGCCTGCAAGGGTCGCGGCCTGGAACTCAGCGCAGAGTTTCGGCGCCACGTTTGCGGTGACCGAGATGCAGCCAACGCCGCCATGGGCATTGAAGCCAAGCGCGGTTGCATCCTCGCCCGACAGCTGGATGAAGTCGGGACCACACGAACCGCGCTGCTGGCTGACGCGGGCCAAATCGCCGGTGGCATCCTTGACGCCAACGATACGGGGCAGCTTGGCCAGCTCGCCCATGGTGGCCGGTGTCATGTCGACGACCGAGCGGCCCGGAATGTTGTAGATCACGATCGGAATATCGGCGCAGTCGTGCAGGGCCTCAAAATGCGCCACCATGCCGCGCTGGGTCGGCTTATTGTAATAGGGCGTCACCACCAGCGCCGCATCTGCACCGATACGCGCCGCAAACTCGACAAAACGAATCGCTTCGACGGTATTGTTGGAGCCAGCGCCCGCGATGACCGGCACCCGGCCTGCCGTCGCCTTGACCACCTCGGCGATCACGGTCTCGTGCTCTTCATGGCTCAGCGTCGGGCTTTCGCCTGTGGTGCCAACGGGCACAATACCGGTCGAACCCTGCTCGATATGCCATTCTACCAAGTGTTTGAGCGTATCCAGATCCAGCTCGCCGTTGCGAAACGGGGTGACGAGGGCTGGCATAGAGCCTTTGAACATGGGCACGCTCCCTTAGTTGCGAATGGTCGGCAGGCAAAGCGCCGCCGGAATAGTGGACTTGACCGGGTTTTGAGTTGATACCGGCGCGTCACGGATTATCGTCACAGCCTCTATCCCCGGTTCACGAGAAAATGCAAGACATGACACGCATTCTGGCCTTCATTCTGCTGCTCCTGCCCCTGCTTACTCCGCAGATAGCCCGGGCAGACAGGCTTGCTGACGCTCTGGAGCTGATCCGGGGGCAGCAATGGGACGCTGCCGGAGAGATGGCAGGCCCCGAAGCCACCGTCGCCCGCGACGTGATCGAATGGCACCGTCTGCGCGCGGGCGAAGGCTCGGCGCGCGATGTCATGGCCTTTTTGGCGCGTCGCCCCGACTGGCCCGGCCTGCCCTATCTGCGGGAAAAAAGCGAAGCGGCACTGGCCACGGCCGACCGCGAGACCATTCTGTCATTCTACTCTGGCAACCGCCCCCAGACAGCCGAAGGCGCGCTGAGCCTTGGCCGCGCGCTGATCGCGGCGGGGCGCCGGGGCGATGGTGAGGCCGAAATCGTCATGGCCTGGCGCACCATGCCGATGACGCCCGAGGTACAGGACGCCTATCTGGCCGATTTCAGCGCCCTTTTGAAACCGCATCATACGGCGCGGCTGAACCGGCTCTTGTGGGACCGCCACCACGTCAGCGCGCCGCGCATGCTGGATCTGGTACCGGACGGTTCCCGCAAGCTGGCCGAGGCCCGTCTGGCCCTGCAGCAGCGCACCCCGGGCGTTGATGCCAAAATCGCGGCGGTCCCGGCGGATCTGCAGGATGATGCCGGCCTGGCCTACGACCGGTTTGACTGGCGCGACAAGAAGGGCCGCCGCGAGGACGCCATCCAGATGCTGATGGATCGCAGCACCAGCGCCGACAAACTGGGAGTGCCGGAAAAATGGCTGCGCCGCCGCCGCGATCTGGCCCGGCAAGACATGCGGGACGGCAACCACGAACGCGCCTACCAACTGGCCGCGCATCATTTTTCCACCCCTGAGGCGGGCTATGGCTATTCTGACTGCGAATGGCTGGCTGGCTATATTGCCCTGCGCAAGCTGAACGATCCCGGTCTGGCCGCAAAGCATTTCGAGCGCTTCCTCGCCTCGGTCGAAACCCCGATCTCGGTCGGGCGCGGCGGCTACTGGTTGGGCCGTGCCTATGCCGAGATGGGAGAAGTGAACAGGGCGCATGATGCCTATTCCCGGGCTGCCGCCTATCAAACCTCCTTTTATGGGATCCTCGCCGCCGAAGCGCTTGGCCGCCCCTTTGATCCGGATCTTGCCAATCCGCCTGCGCTGCCAGACTGGCGCAGTGCCCCCTACCTCAATTCTTCGGTCACCGAAGCGGGTCTGCTGCTGCTGCGCGCCGGAGAGGATGTGCTGGCCGAACGGTTCCTCACCCACCTGACCGAAAGCCTGCCGTCCGAGCAGGCCTTTCAGCTGGGTCAAATGGCGGTGGAAATGGACCGGCCACACCTGGCAGTGATGATCGGCAAACGCGCGGCACAATCCGGGATCGAGCTGAAGGGCGCCTATTACCCGCTGCACCCGGTGGCGAAAAAGGACCTGCCGATGGCGCCCGAGATGACCCTGGCCATCGCCCGGCGCGAAAGCGAATTCGACCCCGGTGTGATCAGCCACGCGGGCGCACGCGGGCTGATGCAGGTGATGCCCGCCACAGCAAAACTGGTCGCTAATGAACTGGGCATCCTGTCCGAGCACGAGACCGCCCGCCTGACCGCTGAATGGGACTATAACGCAACTCTTGGCGCGCAGTATCTTGCCCGTCTCGCCGAAGAGTTCGGTGGTAACGTGGTGATGATGGCAGCTGGCTATAACGCAGGCCCGCATCGCCCTGCGGCCTGGATGGAACGCTATGGCGACCCCCGCGACGGCACCCCGAACATCATCGACTGGATCGAGCACATCCCCTTCAACGAGACCCGCAACTACGTGATGCGCGTCACCGAAAGCCTGCCGGTCTATCGTGCACGGCTGGGGCAGACACCGCTGCCGGTGCCGTTTTCGCGGGAGTTGACCGGATCAACTCTGGCGGCGTTCGCGCCATAGGGTGAACAGCCCCGCCGCCACCACGATCCCGGCGCCCAGCGCCACGTTGAACCGGATGGTTTCCGAAAAGATCACAAGCCCCAGCATAGCTGCCCAGGGCAGTTGCAGATAGGCAAAGGGCTGAACCGCGCTTGCCTCTGCCGCCTCATAGCAACGGATCAGCAGGTAGTGCCCCAGAGCGCCGGTCAGGCACAATAGCCCCATCCAACCCCAGTCCGGCGTGCTCATCGCCTCCCAGTTCCACAGGCCGATCGGCGTCATAAAGACAACGCCGACAACGCCCACGTAAAAGAAACTGGTGGCCGAATTGTCCTTGCGCGCGGCATAGCGCGTCAGAAGCCCATAAAGAGCGAACATCAGTGCAGCCAGCAGCGGTACCAGTGCAGCCGGTTGGAACACGCCGATCCCAGGCTCCAGAATGATCAACACCCCAAGGAAACCGATAAGAATGGCGCTCCACCGCCAGATCCCGACCTTCTCCCCCAGGATCGGCCCGGACAGGGCCGCGATCATCAAAGGGTAGGAAACAAAGACCGCGTGGCTTTCCACCAGCCCCAGCAGGGTAAAGGCCAGAACCATGACACAGATTTCCGCCGCGCAGACAAAGCCGCGAAAGATCTGTAGCCAGA
The DNA here is from genome assembly GCF_039839315.1 of Phaeobacter sp. CAU 1743. NCBI lineage: Bacteria > Pseudomonadati > Pseudomonadota > Alphaproteobacteria > Rhodobacterales > Roseobacteraceae > Phaeobacter > Phaeobacter sp. CAU 1743. The sequence continues at coordinate 20,383 of NZ_JBDOQR010000022.1, forward strand.
TCTGCCGGGTCCGCGCTACCTTTTTCAGACCGCCCGGCTGCCGCAAAGCGATGGAGACGACAAACAGAGACAGGAACCAATAACGGATCATCACCACCATGTAGACGTTGTATTCCCCGGCCAGATGTCGCGAGATCCCGTCCTGAAGCGCGAACACGATGGTGGCGCCAATCATCAGCATCACACCCAGCCGCGTGTTATTGCCTGCCTCGTGGACTTCTACGCTGCTCATACCAGTTCCGCCTTTGTCATATGCCGTTTGCGCCCATAGCCGGGGATGCGTGTGACGGCAAAGCCCGCCGCCTCCAGGCCCCGGCGCACGAAACCCGCCGCCGTGTAGGTCGCGGCGCTGCCGCCCGCGGCGGTGTGCCGGGCCACTTCGGCCATCAGATCCTCACCCCACAGCTCCGGGTTCTTGGCCGGGGAAAACCCGTCCAGAAACCAGGCATCAGCACGCCCCGTCCACTCTGGCAGCGACAGGCGCGCGTCGCCAGTGATCATCTCGAAGCAAAGCGTGCCCAGATCGCAACTGCCCTGTCCCGTCCAGACCGCGAGGAACCTTTCAGCCCAGGGTGCGACCGCAGGAAAGGCCTCCAGCGCCCGGGCCATATCGGCAGGCACCATTGGGAAGGCTTCGAAACTGGTGAATTGCAATGCGCCCACCTGCCCGCTTTCCTCCCAGAGCTTCCAGGCGGCGAGCAGGTTCAGACCGGTCCCGAACCCCAGCTCGGCAATATGGAAACCGGGGCGGAACCGCGCAGGCAGATCATTCCCGGCCAGGAACACATGCCCCGTCTCCGCCAGCCCGTCGTGAATCGAAAAATAGGGGTCATCGAACTGATCGGACACCGGAATGATGCCATCACGCCAACTGAGCCGGGCCTGCTGGTCTGCCATGCTGTTTTCCCCTAAGTGATGTCACGGAACGGCGCGACACTGGCGAAAGGGCGGGCGAATGGCAATGGCAGATATCACGGTGCGCGGCGCGGGCATTTTTGGTCTTTCGATCGCCTGGATCTGCGCCCGGCGCGGCGCAAGGGTACAGGTAATCGACCCCTTCGGCCCCGGCGCCGGTTCCAGCGGCGGCCTTGTCGGTGCCCTCGCCCCGCATGTGCCGGAAAACTGGAATGCCAAGAAACAGTTCCAGTTCGAAAGCCTTTTGATGGCACAAGATTTCTGGCGCGATGTGGAACATGCGGGCGGTGTCTCCCCCGGCTATGGCCGCACCGGCCGTCTGCAGCCCATCAATGACGATCGAGTGCTGGACCTGGCCCGCCAGCGCGAAAGCACCGCTGCCCAGCTTTGGCGCACCGATGCCAGGCAACAGGCCGAATGGCGCATTTGCGCGGCAGAGGAGTTTGGGGGGTGGGCCCCACCCAGTGCCACCGGCCTTGTGATTCACGACACGCTCAGCGCCCGCATGCATCCGCGACGGGCCTGCGCCGCGCTCGTCGCAGCGTTGAAGGCACAAGGTGTGACTGTAGGCGCAGACGGTACCGATCAGGGTGAGGTTGTTCACGCCACCGGCCATGCAGGGCTACTGGACCTGAACCAAACGCTTGGCAAAACCGTGGGAAAAACCATCGGCAACGGTGTCAAAGGACAGGCCGCCCTGCTGCGCCATGATGCCGGAGAGGTTCCCCAGCTGTACGCCGACAGCCTGCACATCATCCCGCATGCGGATGGCACAGTGGCCATCGGCTCCACCAGCGAGCGGGAGTTCGAAAACGGCACGGAGACGGACGCTCAGCTCGACGACATCCTTGCACGCGCCCGCGCCGCCGTTCCCATTCTCCAAGGCGCCGAGCTCATCGAACGCTGGGCCGGGGTGCGCCCGCGCGCAAGATCCCGGGCGCCAATGCTTGGCCCCTGGCCGGGCCGCAGCGGGCATTTCATCTCCAACGGAGGCTTCAAGATCGGCTTTGGCATGGCCCCCAAGGTCGCCGAGGTCATGGCTGATCTCCTGCTGGACCAGATCGATGCCATCCCTGCAGGCTTCCGCGTCGAAGACAACCTCTGACACCGCCGCCTCTGCCCCACCGTTTCGCTCCGGGTCAAGGGAGGCGCAGCCTGCGCGCATCGCGCGCCTTGCCCTTGAGGCGGAGCGGAACATCCCAAACTGGAACAGGCGCTTTTGAGGGCAGATCTGCCCCTCAAAAAGCTTCTCAGCAGTTTTTTTCACGCCGCGCAGCGGCGCCGGGCCCAACTGGCAGCGCCCTATTCGCAGAATATGGCCCGGCAGGCGGGAGCCTCCCCCTCATGCGAACTCTGCCGTGGCGCTCATGCATTGTCGTCCATCCGGGGCTCTGACCCACAGATCCGCACCATTGCGGCAAAACGTAGCCGTTTCAAAATGCATCAATGGCGAGGAAGCGCGAAAGGCAAAGCGGCGCAAGGCACCCCCCACCTCCTCGGCCAGCAACATCAGGTGTTGCGCCAAAAGCGGACCATGCACCACCAGACCGTCATAGCCTTCGACATCGCGCGCATAGTCGAGATCATAATGGATCCGGTGCCCGTTGAAGGTCAGCGCCGAATAGCGGAACAGCAGCGTCGATGAAAACGCCGCCTCCCGCGCATCATGCTCGTCCGTCCGCGCCTCAGGCGGCACCGGTTTTGGCGCCTGTGGGTCCGGATCCTCGCGATAGACAAGATCCTGCCATTCGGTGAGGCACAGTTGTCCCTCCTGCCAGATCTCATGGCGCAGGGTCACGAATGCCAACGGCCCGCTGCGCCCGTTTTTATGTTCGGCCTTTTCCAGAACCGAGCGTTTTTCTGCCGGACTGCCCGCCCGCAGGAGCGCGTCGAACTGCAGCTGCCCGCCAGCCCACATGCGCCGCGGCAAGCCCAGATCCGGGATAAGCCCGCCCGTTCCGCCGACCCGCGGATGACCATCGCGGCCCAACGCCTCGGGCGGCTGCGGGGTCCAGAAGTACAGCTGATGAAAGAACGGCGGCAGAACGCTGCCCTCGGTGATGTCCGCTTCCTGCCCCAGCGCCACCTGAAAGGCTGCGGCGCGGGCCGGGTCCATGACATCGGTTTGCCGGATTTCAGAGCTGGTATAGGGGCCAGGTTCGGTAAGGGGGGCGGGATTTGTGGGACTGAATTCGCTCATCCCGTGACCTTAGCCACGTCTTCGGAAAGGACAAGCCGCCGAAGGCCGGGAGGACCACTGGCGCGCCCCTGCCCTTTGCGGTTTGATCAGCGCTCGATTTCGCGGCGCAGGTTCTGCATCAGCGTTTCCAGCGTGCCCCGGTAGATCTCGCTTGTCAGCTGGCCGCTTTCGTCGAACTCCTTCGACGAATTGGCCAGATGCACCTCGGGCCCGGACACAAGGCGCGGCTGAAACGGCACCATGAAACCGCGCAGCACCATCTGCGCCCGCTCACCACCCGAGCGGCCACCCGCCGCCGACATGACTGCCACGGGTTTACCCGCCCAGGGCTTGCCCTTGGTACGGCTAACCCAATCCAGCGCGTTCTTCAGAACCCCAGAGGGGCCTTTGTTATACTCCGGGGTCGAGATCAACACCGCATCCGCCGCAGCGATCTGATCAGCCAAGAGCTGCACCCCGGCAGGCACACCATCGCGATCTTCGTCATCGCCATCGTACAGCGGCAGGTTCAGGTCGCCCTCCACGTAGGAGCAGGCACCGAACAGACGCACCGCCTCTTTCAGCAGCATGCGATTGGTTGCAGCCCCACGTAGGGATCCGGAGAGAGTGAGAAGTAGCGGATCGGACATCAGAACATTCCTTGACTAACACATTGGCACGCAAGGCCCTGTCATGGGCCTGACTTACCAATAGCTTAAGCAAAGACCGGGATGCCTCATACCCGAATGACCGCGCAAGTGTTGTGCATCAACTGGCAAAGCCCGCGCCCGGGGGCGCGGAAATGCACAGCCTGCGCGCGTCCTAGCGCAGATCACCCGGCCTGCCAGGTTCAGCCGCCGGTGGGGATGACGACGATTTCCACCCGCCGGTTCTGCGCCTTGCCAGCTTCGGTCAGATTGCTGGCCACGGGCTGCTCTTCGCCGCGCCCGATGGTGCGGATCCGGTTGTAGGGCACACCGCCAGCCTGGATCTGATCGGCCACGGCATTGGCGCGACGCTCGGACAGGCCCTGATTATAGGCCGCATCGCCGTCACTGTCGGTATGGCCGATGACCTGCACGGTGCTGTTGGGATAGCGCACCAGACTGTCCGCCACTTTCAACAGGTCAGAACGAACCGACGGGCTGATTGCGGAACTGTCGGTGGCAAAGGTCAGATCATTCGGCAGCGATACCACCAACCTGTCGCCGGTGTTAACGATCGAGATGCCGTCGCTCGAAATCGACTGACGCAGCTCGGCCTCCTGCTTGTCCAGTTGGCTGCCGATCAGCCCGCCCGCAATCGCCCCGACCGCAGCGCCGCCCAGAACGGCGCCCGTCTTGTTGCTGGAATTCGAGAGGGCTCCGATACCCGCACCCAGAATGCCGCCTGCGATCAGGCCCTGCTTTTCCTTGCTGGGCGTCCCATCGCTGTTCAGCAGTGCCGGATCGGTGCAGGCGCCAAGGCCCAGCGCAACCGTCACTGCCGCAACCGTCGAGAATTTCAAAATCGTCATTTTGCCAACCTTATTGCCTGTTTCGCGCGCCTCTGTCCGGGCTTGGCTCGTCCTTGCCCGGCGAAGTCTCACGCACCGCTGATTTCATTTGATTATATCATCGCTGCGACGCTGCTGCTCAAGCGCAGAGTGCAAAACCTAGGCGGTTTGCCGCCCAGTTCCTTCGGCTTCGCCTGCCACAGCCGGAAAGTCCGCTTCCTTCTCCGACGCGCTGTCATCACGCGCGGCCTCAAAAGCCAGCATCGCGCGTTTGACCGGCACTCCCCAGTGATAGCCACCGATATCGCCGCCCTTGCGCAGGACCCGGTGGCAGGGAATGAGCCAGCTCATGGGGTTCTTGCCCACAGCCGTCCCCACGGCCCGCACCGCGCGTGGGTTATCAATGGCACGGGCGAGTTCGGAGTATGTGGTGACATGGCCCGACGGGATCCGCAGTAGCGCCTCCCAGACCTTTATCTGCAGCGGCGCGCCCATCATGTGCAGCGCAGCCTCGCCTTTTTGGGCAAAGATCGCCTCGGCCAAGGGGCGCAGCATCATCGGGTCTTCGACATAATCGGCATTTGGCCAGCGCGCGCGCATATCGGCCAGGGTCGGCTCAGCCCCGGTTTCGGCCGCAAAAGCGAGACCACAGATCCCCTTCTCGGTGCCCATGACAAGCGCCAAACCGAATGGACTGTCGAACCAACCCCAACGGATTGTCAGCCCCGCGCCTTTGCGGGCGTATTCGCCGGGGCTCATCGCCTCCCAGCGCAGAAACAGATCGTGCAGCCGCCCGGAGCCGGACAGCCCCACCGCGTGGGCCGTTTCAAGGGTTGAAAACCGCTCTTGCAGCAGGCTCTTGGCGTGGCCCAGCCGCAGATATTGCTGATAACGTTTGGGCGAAACACCGACCCAGGCCGAAAACACCCGCTGGAAATGCGCAGGGCTCATGTTCATGTGGGCGGCCAGCTCTGCAAGACCCAGGTCCTCTCCGCCTGCGTCGATCAGCTCAATGGCCCGGCCTATGACGCCATAGTGATAGCTCTGTTCACCCGCTTCGCGCATCTTTCCCTGTTCTCCTGCAAAGGGTCCAGCAACACAGTAGAGCGGACACCGGCGACCAGCGACCCGGAATTTGCGCATTGCGGGGGCCCGAGCGATCTGTTGCAAGCACAACAGCGCCTGCGGCACGATGAAACCATTGGAGTTTTTTCATTTGCGCCCTTCGCCGCAGACCGGCAAAAGGAGCAGCATGGCCAAGCAACTCGACTATCATACACTGCGCGAAATCTTTTCGCGTTTTCAGGCCGCCGAGCCGGAACCCAAGGGCGAATTGGATCACGTCAACGCCTATACGCTGGTGGTGGCCGTCGCCCTGTCGGCGCAGGCGACGGATGCAGGCGTCAACAAGGCAACGCATGAGCTGTTCAAGATCGCCGATACGCCGCAAAAGATGCTCGACCTCGGCGAAGAGGGGCTGATCGAACATATCAAGACGATCGGTCTTTACCGCAACAAGGCCAAGAACGTCATCAAGATGGCCCGCATTCTGGTCGACGACTACGGCGGCGAGGTGCCCAATTCCCGCGCCGCATTGCAATCCCTGCCCGGTGTAGGCCGTAAGACCGCCAATGTGGTTCTGAACATGTGGTGGCATTACCCGGCACAAGCGGTGGATACGCATATTTTCCGGGTTGGCAACCGCTCGGGCATCTGCCCGGGCAAGGATGTGGACGCGGTCGAACGCGCCATCGAAGACAATATTCCGGTCGATTTCCAGCAGCATGCCCATCACTGGCTGATCCTGCACGGCCGCTATCACTGCAAGGCACGCAAGCCGATGTGCGGCACCTGCATCATCCGCGACCTGTGCCAATATGAGGACAAGAATCTATGAAGACCTACCAGATTGTCGGCATCGGCAATGCCGTCGTCGATGTGATCAGTCAATGCGATGACAGCTTTCTCGATCACATGGGGATCGAGAAAGGCATCATGCAGCTGATCGAACGGGATCGCGGCGAAGTGCTTTATGGTGCGATGGAAGGCCGCGTGCAAACCCCCGGTGGCTCGGTCGCCAATACCATTGCCGGCGCAGGTGCGCTTGGCATCGATGCGGCCTTTATCGGGCGCGTGCATGACGATGCTCTGGGCCGGTTCTACGCCGACGCGATGAACGAAGACGGCGTCGATTTCGTCAACCCGCCGGTCCCGGGGGGCGAGCTGCCGACGTCGCGCTCGATGATCTTCGTCTCCCCGGACGGGGAGCGGTCGATGAACACCTATCTTGGCATCTCATCCGAGCTCAGCTCTGCAGATGTGCCGAATGAGGTGGCCGGGCAGACCCAGATCATGTTCCTTGAGGGCTATCTCTTTGACAAGGACAAGGGCAAGACCGCCTTCATGGAGGCCGCCCGCGATTGCCGCAAGGGTGGCGGCAAGCCCGGTATCGCCATCTCAGACCCCTTCTGCGTCGAACGCCACCGCGCCGACTTCCTGTCGCTGATCGAGAATGAACTGGAATTCGTGATCGGCAACGAAGCCGAAATCCGCTCGCTGTTTGAAACCGAAGATCTGGAGGAAGCCCTGGCCAAGACCGCCGCAATCTGTCCGCTGGTGGTCTGCACCCGCTCCGGCGACGGGGTTTCGGTGATTGCGGGCGAGACCCGCATCGATGTTCCGGTCACCAAGGTCGTGCCCGTCGATGCCACCGGTGCTGGCGATCAGTTCGCGGCCGGGTTCCTCTTCGGTCTGGCCACGGGCCGCGATCTGGAGACCTGCGCCAAGATCGGCAACATCTGCGCCGCCGAGGTGATCAGCCATATCGGCCCGCGTCCCGAAAAGGACATGCGCGCGGTGCTGCAGGCCGAAGGGCTGCTCTAAGTCACAGAGCCAAATCCGTGGGCGGGAAAACTCCCGCCCATCGAATATGCCCCAAGGGGCACTCCCTTTCGTCGGGCGTAGAACGCAAGGGCATTAGCCCGCGCAGGGCCTCAATCGCTTCCGGCCGAGATCAATGCCTTGGACAGCAAGCCTTTGAACTGGTCCAGCTCCTCTGCCTTTAGCCCTTTAAGCAGCCCCGACTGGGTGGCCACATGCGCCTCCAGGGCCTCGTCGATCAGCGCACCGCCCTTTTCGGTCAAGGCAATCAGGAAACTGCGGCTGTCCGCCGGGTTCACCTTGCGGCGCACCAGCCCGTCTGCCTCCAGCCGGTCAATCCGGTTGGTCATCGTGCCCGAAGCCACCATCGTCGCCTTCAAGAGATCCCCTGGAGACAACTCATATGGCGCGCCCGCCCGGCGCAGCGTCGCCAGCACGTCGAATTTGGCGGCGTTGAGACCAAAACGTTGAAACGTCTTCTGCATCTCTGCCTGATAGGCCAAATAAAGGCGTCCCACCCGGCCGATTATTCCCATGGCGGACACATCAAGGTCCGGCCGCTCCCGTTCCCATTGCTGGGTGACAAAATCCACATGATCCATCTTTCCTGTTTTGCGGAGAGACATCTTGACGTCAAGATTAAATATTGTTACTTCGATGTCGAGATAATTTTGGAGAAGACCCCATGCTGTCCCGCGACCTCTTTCTGACCGCGCTGGCCCCTGCCATTTGGGGCAGCAGCTATATCGTGACGACCAACCTCTTGCCCGGTCATTCACCCTTTGTCGTGGCGCTATTGCGCGCTTTGCCGGCGGGGCTGTTGCTGCTCCTCTTCGTGCGCAGGCTGCCACCACTCAACTGGGTGCCAAAGCTCATGGTACTTGGCGCGCTGAATTTCTCTCTGTTCTGGAGCTTCCTGTTTCTCTCCGCCTACCGCCTGCCCGGCGGGGTGGCTGCGACCCTGGGCGCGATACAGCCGCTGGTCGTGGTCTTCCTGTCGGCGCTGGTTCTGCAATCGCCCATCAGGCCTGCGTCGCTCCTGGCGGCGGCGCTCAGCATCGCAGGGGTTGCCCTGCTGGTGCTGACGCCCGCGGCCAAGCTGGACATGGTCGGAGTTCTGGCAGGCCTTGCTGGCGCCCTGTCTATGGCGGCCGGGGTTGTGCTGACCCGCAAATGGCAGCCGCCTGTGCCGCCCCTAACCTTTACCGCCTGGCAGCTGACTGCAGGGGGAATCCTGCTGATGCCCGTCACACTTTGGGCAGTGCCCGAAATGCCGGTCTTCACCGCAGAGAACATCCTGGGCCTTGCCTATATGAGCCTGATCGGCGGCGCGCTGACCTATATTCTGTGGTTCCGGGGCTTGTCGCGCATCGAACCCTCAGCCGTATCGCTTCTGGGGGTACTCAGCCCGCTGACGGCTGTCATCCTGGGCTGGCTCTGGATGCAGGAAACCCTCAGTATCTACCAGCTGACCGGCGCCATCTTTGCCCTGTTCAGCGTCTGGCTGGGTCAGGCTGCAGCCAAACCGGCACGCCCGCGCCCCGCGCCTGCGGAGTGACCCCGTCTACTACTGCGGCGCCAGAGGCACACAAGCCTTGCCGCGGTGGCAGTCCAGCACCTGCTTGCGAAAGCTGTGCACATCGCCGCCAAAGGCAAAGCTGCCGCAGGGATCGAAACGGACGATCAGGTCCCTGCCCCGCTGTTCGGCAAAAATCAGATACTCGACACCGGATTTGGCCTTGCCGCACCACGGCCCCATGCATTGCACCTCGATCACCACATCGGCGCGCACGGCTTGATCGAAATCCCGTGCCCCCAGAAGGTCCCCGTTGAAACTTCCGCGAAACTGGGTGACCGGCGGGGCCGCATTAGGGTTTCCGGCAGGCGGTCGTGGCAGGCGACGTTCATCAAAAGACAGGCGCCCCTGCAGGATTGCGTAGGAGCGGTTGGAATTCGCCGCCGCAAGATAGGCATCCGGAACGCCCCAGGGCACACAGCTGAGCGCGGAAGCAGAGGTGGCAGCGCCGAGCGCCACACAGGATACAAACAACGACGCCGCCCGGCGAACCAGCTTGGGAAGTCGTACCATTCTATAAGTACCTTTCGAATTCCTCGACCACCCGCGCATAGACCTCGCGCTTGAAGGGGACGATCTTCTCCACCAGATGCTCTACCGGCTGCCAGCACCAGGCGGAAAATTCCGGATGTTCGGTGTCGATTCTGACCTGATCGTCAGTGCCCAGAAACCGCATCAGGTACCATTTCTGCTCTTGTCCGCGATAACGCCCACCCCAGAAGCTGGGCACCACGTCATGTGGCAGATCATAGGGCAGCCAGCCTTCCGATTCGGCGACAATCTCGACCAGAGAGGGCAGAACGCCGGTTTCTTCCTCCAGCTCCCGCAGGGCCGCGGTGCGCGGGTCCTCACCCTCGTCGATCCCGCCCTGCGGCATCTGCCAGGCATCCTTGTAGCGGTCCGCGCGCTGTCCGACAAAGACCGCCCCGTCGGTGTTTATCATCATAACGCCGACGTTGCGGCGGTAGGGCAGCTTGGCGATGTCTTCCGGTGTCATAGGCATTCCCTGGGTCTGTTCCCGGCGATTAGACCTGCTGCCGCCGGGGCACGCAAGGGGGTGACGCCGCGTTGACAGGTGACAAACGCCCGCCGTGGCGCGATCCTGCCCGGCAAACGATAGGGAGAGTGTCATGACTGCGTACCCAAACCTTCTGGCGCCGCTGGATCTTGGCTTTACCACGCTGAAAAACCGCGTGCTGATGGGGTCCATGCATACGGGCCTTGAGGAGACCCGCGACTGGAACCGGGTGGCGGAATTCTACGCCGAACGCGCAAGGGGCGGCGTTGCCCTGATGGTGACCGGCGGCATCGGTCCCAACCTCGAAGGCTCGGTCCTGCCCGGGGCCGCGATGATGACCACCGAAGAGGACGTGAAGAACCACAGCATCGTCACGGACCGCGTGCACACGGCAGGCGGCAAGATCGCCATGCAAATTCTGCACGCCGGGCGCTATGCCTATGGGCCAAAATGCGTGGCGCCCAGCGCCATCAAATCGCCGATCTCGCCCTTCCCGCCGACCGAGCTGGACGAGGACGGGATCGAGAAACAGGTCTCGGACATCGTGAATGCAGCCCGGCTGGCAAAAGAGGCTGGCTATGACGGGGTCGAGATCATGGGCTCCGAAGGGTATTTCCTGAACCAGTTCCTGGTCACCCATACCAACAAACGCACCGACCGCTGGGGCGGATCTTATGAAAACCGCATGCGCCTGCCGATCGAGGTGGTGCGCCGCACCCGCGCGGCGGTCGGCAGTGATTTCATCATCATCTACCGCCTGTCGATGATCGATCTGGTGCCGGATGGCTCGACCCATGATGAAGTGGTGCAGCTGGCGCAGAAGATTGAGCAGGCGGGCGCTACGATCATCAACACTGGCATCGGCTGGCACGAGGCGCGCATCCCTACCATCGCAACATCGGTGCCGCGCGCCGCCTTTGCCTGGGTCACCAAGAAACTGATGGGCAAGGTCTCCATCCCCGTCATCACCTCGAACCGGATCAACACGCCCGAGGTCGCCGAAGACGTCTTGGAAGCCGGCTGCGCCGATATGGTCTCGATGGCTCGCCCGCTGCTGGCGGATGCGCATTTCGTGGCCAAGGCCGAGGCCGGGCAAGCCAGCCATATCGCGCCCTGCATCGCCTGCAATCAGGCCTGTCTGGATCACACGTTCGGGGGCAAGCTGACCTCCTGCCTGGTGAACCCGCAGGCCTGTCACGAGACCGAACTGGTGATCGAAAAGGCCGCTACGCCCAAAACTGTCGCCATCGTTGGCGCTGGTCCTGCGGGCCTCTCGACCGCCCTCACCGCTGCTGAGCGCGGACACAAGGTGACGCTGTTTGACAAGGCGGATGAAATCGGTGGCCAGCTCAACATGGCCAAGCAGGTGCCCGGAAAAGAAGAGTTCTGGGGGCTGGTGGACTGGTACCGCGCCATGGTCGCAGATGCCGGTATCTCGCTGGAGCTGGGCCGCGAGGCCCAAGCCGAGGATCTGACCGGGTTTGACGAGGTGGTGATCGCAACCGGCGTCATCCCGCGCGATCCGGGTATTCCCGGGCAGGACCGCGACAACGTGCTGAGCTATATCGATGTGCTGCGGGGCAAGGCCCCGGTGGGTGCGCGCGTCGCTGTGATCGGTGCAGGCGGGATTGGTTTTGATGTCTCCGAATACCTGCTGCACGAAGGTACCAGCCCGACCACAGATCTGCCGCTGTGGATGAAGGAATGGGGCGTCACCGATCCGGCCGAGCACCGCTCCGGCCTTGCCCCCGAAGGGCCGCAGCCCGAGGCTCCAGCCCGCCATGTTACCTTGCTGCAGCGCAAGGCCGAGCGTCATGGCAAAAGGCTCGGCAAGACAACCGGCTGGATCCACCGCGCCGCGCTGAAGATGAAGGAGGTCGAATTCGTCGGCGGCTTGAATTACGAGCGGATCGACGATGCGGGCCTGCACGTCAGCTTTGGCGAGGCGCGGGAAAACCCAACTGTGATCCCGGCCGACACCATCGTGCTTTGCGCGGGTCAGCTTTCGGAACGCTCCCTGGCCGATGCGCTAAAGGCGAAAGGCATCACCGCCCATGTGATCGGTGGCGCCGATGTCGCAGCGGAACTCGATGCCAAACGGGCGATCAACCAAGGCACCCGCCTCGCCGCCACCCTCTGACGGGTCCGGCAGGTCACGATCAGCAGCGGTGCGCTCCCGCATCCGCTGGCAGCCCGATTGCACCGCCCCACTTGGCGGCCTTGGGCGTGGCACCGCGCGATGCGCGGTGCCGTGGCACCGCGCGATGCGCGGTGCCACGCCCAACGGGAGCTGGTCTTTTTCAAAAGTCCAGGCGACAGGCGGGAGGAACGCGCCTCTCGTTGCTATGATGGCTCGCCTCTCCAAGCCTCAAGCGGATCGGAAATCCTGTCCTACAGGCGCATTCTACCGCCTGTTCAGCCGTGCACCTCGAGGCTGTCTTCAGGCGCCTGATCGCGCTCTTCCATACCATAGTCCCGGACCACCCCGGCCACGCGCAGGCGATACCCGGCAAAGAGATTGTCCCGCCCCTGTTTCTGTGCGCCCCGATGTTCAGACAGCGCGCGCCAGCGCGCCACCGCCTCTTCATCCTCCCAGAAGGACAGCGACAGCAGCTTTTCGGGGTTCGTCAGGCTCTGAAACCGTTCGACCGAGATGAACCCCTCCATATCCTCCAGCAGATCCCGCATCCGGGCTGCGACCTGCAGATAAGGCTCCTTCTTACCAGCTGCCGGTGTGACTTCGAAAATTACCGCGATCATGCGCTGTCTCCATGTGGTTCAGAAACCCGTTTGAGCCACGTCCTGTCCTCGCGGACAAGGAATTTCTCCCGCTGGGCAAATGCGTAGTTCTCCCGCCCCAGAGGATCCTCTGCCAGACGGGCACGGTAGTCTTCATAGGCGGCAAGACTGTCCACGTTATAGATCCCGTAGGCCAGCGTTGACGACCCTTCGTGCGGCGCGAAATATCCGATCAGGTCAGCGCCACAGCGCGGGATCGCCTGCCCCCAATTGCGGGCGTATTGCGCAAAGTTATCGCGCTGGGTGGGATCGATGTGATAACGGATGACGCAGGTCAGCATGGGAAACTCCTCTTGAGATCGTGATTGGATGGCAGGGATTTACCGCCCCCTGCCCGACAAAGGCTTCGGTGCGGAGCGAAGCATCGCCTTTTGTCCAGCCCCCGGCCCCTCCCGCGCCTCAGGATTTCGTTTCGCAAGCGTAAACGATGCAGTAAAAACCCCGCAATTATCCCAAGCTCGCCCCGTTCTTGCCCGAATTGCCCGTCAAAACCTGAGGTCAGACAACAGGACGAGGACGGGCAACGATGGATCGACTGACCGAAATGGAGGCCTTCGCAAATGTTGTGGACCAGGGCGGGTTCACCGATGCGGCGCGCAAGATGGGGATCTCCAAATCCGCTGTCTCCAAACACGTCTCCAGCCTCGAAGCCAGGCTTGGCGCACGTCTTCTGAACCGCACAACCCGGCGGGTATCGCCGACCGAAATCGGGCTGGCCTATTACGACCGGGCGCGGCGCGTCCTGAATGACGCAGGCGAAGCCGATGCGCTGGTGACCTCGATGCAATCCGCGCCCTCGGGCCTGCTGCGGATCTCGGTTGCCACCGATTTCGGCGTCAATCACCTGTCGCCGGTCCTGTCCGAATTCCTGCGCGATTTCCCCGAGATCACCGTCAACATGGTGCTGAACAACCGCTATGTCGAACTGATCTCGGAAGGTTTTGATATGGCGCTACGGATCGGCGAGCTGGAAGACAGCTCTCTCAGAGCCCGCAAGCTGACCGAAACCACCAAACGTATGATCGCCTCGCCCGCCTATCTGGAGCAATACGGGCGGCCGCAAAAGATCGACGATCTGAACACCCACAAGTTGCTGCATTATTCCAACCAGTCGAGTGGCAATGTCTGGAAGATCACCGCCCCCTCTGGCGAGAAACGTCAGGTTCGCACGACCGGCTGGCTGTCGGTGAACGACGGACAATCGCTTCTGAATGCGGCCATCTCCGGCCTCGGCATCGCCTACCTGCCTAGCTACCTCTACTCGGAAGCCATGTCAGAGGGGTTGATCGAAGACGTGATGCCCAACCTGCCGGTCGAGACTCTGGGCATCTATGCCGTCTACCCGCCTGGGAAATTCACCCAGCCCAAGGTGCGCGCCTTCATTGATTTCCTTGTCCATGCCTTTGCCGACCGCGACCCGGTGAAGTGGTGACTGGCCCCTGAAACACACGACCCTCCCTCGTGAAACTGCCCCCCGCACACTGCGGGGGGCTTTTTTGTCTTGGGAGCAAGATCTCAGATCTCGATCACCAGATGCGGCGTCCCGTCCGAGGTCCGCTCCCGCGAGGTGCCCGAGGGGCCGACCGTGCCCCGGATTCGTTTGCGGAAGTTCGAGAAACTGTCGAATGTGACCACGTCGACCGCCTCGTCCAGATCCAATTCCAGCCGGAACCAGCCGGGCCGCAGCATTTCGACGGCCAGAACCGTTGCCGCAAAGGGCTGCGACAGATAGGTCCCCTCAATCCGCCCGCCGGGGGTAAATCCCTCTGGCGGCCGGTTGCCCATCGCGGCGTGAAAGGTATTCCAGTCGCGAAACCCATGCTGACGTGCCACCAGCTCAAGGCTCTGACTGTGGCTGATCTCGCGCCCTTCGGCCTCCAGCCCCATGCGCAGACGTTTGGCCTGTGCTTTGGCCTCAACCAGTGTCGGTAGTGTTGCGCTCATGACCGCGCCTCCTCGGTTGTCGTGAATACGCCCCAGCTGAGCCGGGTGCTGCGCGCCCGTGTCCACAGGACCCAGACCGCCAACAGCAGCAGCAGAACCTCAGACGATGGCCCCGCCCACCATATCGCCATTTCACCAAACCACAGCGGCAAGGCAAAGGTCAGTGGAATGGCAAAGGCAAAGGGCTTTGACAGACTCAGCACAGCAGCGCGTCGCGCGTCACCGATGGCCTGGAAATGGGCCGCCAGCATCATCAAAGGTCCCGACAGGACAAACAAGGCCAGCATTACCGACATGATAACGGCCACCTTTGCCACCACGGCAGGGTCGGTCACAAAGGCCGCTGCGATCTGCGGCGCAAACAGGCTGAAAACCGCCTGCGCAGACAGGCAGAACCCCAGTGCCACCAGAACGGCGATCTGCAGACTGTTATCACTGCGCTGCCACAGCCCCGCGCCAAAGTTGTTGCCGGTGATCGTCTGCATCGCTTGCGACACCCCCAAGAGCGGGAGGAAGGCAAAGGTGACGACCCGCGTCACGATCCCATAGGCTGTGACCGTAACCTCGTAGTCCGGACTGCCCACCATCTGCAAAGCTGTCAGGATTGCCGAGGAGCCAAGCGCAATACCAATAAAGCCAAGGCTTTGCGGAGCGCCCAGCGCCAGAATGCGCCCGCTGCCCTGTAGGATCACGTTGCGCAGCACCATGACCGGATGCAGCAGGGTGCCACGACTGTGACGATAGGCAAGGATCACGCCCAGCGCCAAAAGCTGCGCCTCGACCGTGCCATAGGCCGAACCGGCAACGCCAAGATCCAGCACTGCGATCATCAGGTAGTTGAAACCGATATTGCCTATCGACACCAACAGGCTCATCGCGGCCATCATGCCCACATGCCCCTCGTTGCGCAGGGCGTCAGAATTGACCGCCAGCACAAAGGTCAGCGGCGTGGCAAAGATCAGGATGCCAAGATAGCTGGCCGACAATTCGGCAAGCGCGCTGTCGCCGCCGGTGACCAGCCAGATCAGCAGCCCACCCAGGCCAAGGTAAAGCAGGATCAGTATGCCCCCCACGACTAGGGCCAGCCAATGCGCAGCGGCATAGATACTCTCGGCCTCATCAAAGCGGGAGCCGCCAAGGTGGCGGGCCAGAAGGCTCGACATGCCGGCAGAGACCAGCGTGGCGCAGGCCACGATCAGCATGTAAAACGGAAACACCACGGTGACCGCCGCCAGCGCCTGCGGGCCGACGAAATGCCCCAGAAACAGGGCATCGGCGACCGTCAGCAGGCCGTTCATGCTCATGACGAATATGATGGGTATCGCGGTTTTCGCGAAAATGACCGGCAATCGCCCGGTCAGAAATGTATTGGGAGTCGGATCTTGCATCGCTCTGAAGCCCTCATGCGTCGATCTCGCTCAATGGATGGGACCCGCGTTACCACCCGCGCGAGACGCGGAGAAGGTGACAGAAACAGTAGCAATAAACAGAACTTCACCTCGACGAGTACACGTCTGCGGGGGGCGGGCGTCTGCGGCCTGCCCTTGGGGTAGAGCAGGCTTTTGCGCCGGTCAAGCCCTTTTCCGGCGGCCAGTGATGGCCCTGCCTCAGGGTTTTTGCCGTGGCAGCAACACCGCCTCGACCCGGCGGTTTGCCTCCCGCCCTTCGGCCGTGAGGTTCGATGCGACCGGCACCAGATAGCCGACACCGGCCACCTCAATCCGGGTTTCATCCACCCCAGACTTCTCCACAAGATGGGTCTTCACGGCCTCGGCCCGGCGCCGCGACAGGTCGGTGTTGTCCTGCAACCCGCCAACCGTATCGGTGTGACCAACCACAACCACGGAATAGTCTGGAAATTCGGCTAGGAACTCGGCAAGTGCTTTCAGGCTTTCATAATTTTCCTGGCCCAGCGCCACATCTCCGGTCCCGAAATCAAGCCCCGGCAGGATCGCCCGGCCCTGCTCCAGCAATGCCTGCGCCAGATCGGTAGGGTCGGCATCTGGCAGGCTTTCGGTGCCTGCTCCGACAGCTTCTGCCGTCTCGGCCTGCTCTGCTGGAATGGATGGGGCCAGTTCCAGCGCCGCGGCTTCGGGCGGTGAGACCTCGATGATCTGAAGATAGGCCGAGGTGCCACTGCGCGAGGCCAGCAGAGTCACGGCGCTCTCCCCCTTCACGGCGGACAGGAAGTGATAATCGCCAATGCTGACGGCCATATCCGGGGCTGGAACCACCTCAATGCCGAACCGGAAATCAAAGCCGCCGCACTGGCGCGCCTCGCATTGAAAGAGCAGCTCGTATCCTGTCTCCAGCAACTGCTCCCGCAAGGGCGCCAGAACCTGCAAAACAGTCGCCTCGCCCCGGATCCGATAGGTGCGGCGCAAAATCCGCCCTTCGATCGCGCGGGACGGCACCCCATCGGCGCCCACAGGGCCGGTTGGCAAGGCATAGGTGCCCAGTGGGGTTTCCCGCAGCGCTAGCGCCTGGGCGCCGACCGGTAAGGACATTTCAGCCTGGGCCAAAGGTGCCGAGACAAAAAGCGCGGCCCCGGCAAACAGGGCCGCCGCCAATGATATGAAAAACCGCCCAATCACCGGTACTGGGCGTGGTAATCGTCGTTCGGGACCATAGCGGTGCCGCTGGCCACCCGGTTTGTCATGTTGAAGAAGGCTGCCACATTGGCAATGTCCCAGATGTCACGATCGCTGAAACCAACATCGCGCAGAGCCTGCCGGTCGGCCTCTTCGACCTCGGCGCTGGCGCGGGTCAGTTGCAGGGCAAAATCCAGCATCGCACGCTGGCGCGCATCCAGCGGCGCGACCCGGTAGTTCATTACCAGCATCTCGCCCAGCTTCGGATCACCCGACAACTGACGCACCGCCGCGCCATGTGCCGCAAGGCAGTAGAAACAGCGATTGTAGGAAGACACCACCACCGCGATCATCTCCCGCTCCAGCTTACTCAGGTTGCTGTCGCCCAGCATCAGATCGTTATAAAGCGCGGTGAATGTGTTCAGCTTTTCGATGTCAAAGGCATGCGCCCGCAGCACATTGGGCACCATGCCCAGTTTGTCCTGACAGATATCGAAATACTTCTGCGTCGCAGGCGGCAGCGGATCCACCTGCGGCAGGTCAAGCGCTGTTGGGTTTTGCTGATCGGTCATGGTCTTCTTTCTCCTCCCTCAAGGTTTGTGCCTGTAGTGGTACTGCCCGCTGCAGGTCATTCCAAGTGAGGCATAAAGACCATTCGCCCCGGCGTTCGCCTTGGTGCAGACCAGTGCCAGCTCGCGCGCGCCCTGTTCAGCCGCCCAAAAGGCCGCCTGCCGCACCATCCATGCGCCCATCCCCTTGCGCCGCTGATGCGGCAGGATTTCCAGCGCGTGCACCATGGCAACCTCATCGTGGATAGCCACGAACCCCGCCCCGGCGGGTTTGTCGTTGAACCGCCCAAGCAGTGCCGTCTTCGGCCCCGGTGCGCGCTCCATCACCGCCATACGCCCCGGCCCGATGCCACCCGCGATCCAGATCTCGCGCTGGATTTCCAGCGGCTCCCAAACGCAGAAGGTGGTGACCCGCGGGATCGGCACATCGGTCAGCTTTGCCGGTGGGCAGGTCCAGATATTGACCGGATCCTTGATCTCATACTCCAGCGCCGCCAACTGCGCATCCAGCACATCATCGCCATCGCGGATCATGAACAGGGGCTCCTGCCCCATGGCGCGCATGGCCTCTTCGGCAGCGGCAATCTGATCCTTGTTGACCGGACCATTGGTGGTGGCCGCCGATACCCGGCTGCCGCCACCCTGCCCTTCGCGCAGGGTGATTGGGCCAAGATCGCGTTTTGAGGCCGCTGGCCAGGTGCCATCAACCACAGCGTAATACAGGGGATCGGTGCTCACAGGTCCAGCTCCTGTGCAAGGCGCGTGACCGCCGCGTCGACGCGGGCTCCATCGGCGCCGCGCACAACCACATTGGCCCCGAAAGCCCCGTCCTTCTGAAACGGGTAGCAGCCGATCGACAGATCAGAGAAATCCGCTGCCAGTGCCGAAAGATTGCCTGCGATCTCGCCCTCGCCGCGCATCACGCGCAGGGTCTGTGACAACAGCGGGCTGCCGCCGGTCAGGGTGGGCAGGACGCTGGCCACCATCGCCTCGAACACAGACGGGACCCCGGCCATCACATGCACGTTCTTGAGCGTAAAGCCCGGCGCCGCCGACACCGGATTGTCGATCAGCGCAGCGCCATCCGGGATTCGGGCCATGCGCAGGCGTGCTTCGTTCAGCTCGGTTCCCGATTTGTCGTAATGGGCCTGCAGGATCGCGCGAGCGTCATCCCGGACATCTAGATGCGCGCCAAATGCCTTGGCGATGCAATCGGCGGTGATGTCATCATGGGTTGGCCCGATGCCGCCGCTGGTGAAGACATGGTCATGGGTTTCTGACAGCGCGGTGACACCTGCGATAATCGCCACCTCGTCGTCGCTGATCATGCGAACTTCACGCAGGTCGATGCCGTGTTTGGTCAACTCTCCGGCCAGAAAATGCATGTTCGAATCGCGCGTGCGCCCCGATAGGATTTCGTCCCCGATAACCAGCATTGCAGCGGTTGGATTGCCCATGGCGCCTCTCCTCTTGATCCGGTGTTAAGGCAGGTATAGGCCCAAGAACATGCGCTTTGGAACCCCTCTGATCCCCGCCCGGCTGATCCGCCGCTACAAACGTTTCCTTGCCGACTGTCGGCTGGAGGATGGACGCGAGATCACAGCCCATTGCGCCAACCCCGGATCGATGATGGGGCTGGCCGAACCTGGGATGAAAATCTGGCTGGAGCCGAACGACGATCCGAAGAAGAAACTGAAATATGGCTGGCGCCTGGTCGATCACGAAAACGGCCATTTCACGGGCGTCGACACATCGGTTCCGAACCGCGCATTGAAAGCCGCGCTGGAGGCCCGCGAGATTGCCGAGCTTGCCGCCTATGAAACCGTGCGGGCCGAGGTGAAATACGGCGAGAAGAGCCGTATCGATTTCCTGCTGAGCCAGCCAGGTCTGCCCGATTGCTATGTCGAGGTGAAAAGCGTGACCCTGTCGCGTCAGCCAGGTCTGGCGGAATTTCCCGACAGCGTCACCGCGCGCGGCACCAAACATCTGGGAGAGCTGGCCAGTATGGTGGCCGAGGGGCACCGGGCGGTGATGCTCTACCTCGTGCAGCGCACCGATTGCGACCACTTCCAATTGGCGGCGGATATCGACCCGGCCTACGCCGCGGCCTTTGATGACGCGCAGGCAACCGGGGTCGAACGGCTGGTCTGCACCACGCGGATTTCACCCGATGGCGTGTGGGTGGAGGCAGCCAAAAGGCTGCACTCCTGAGAAATTGCAAAGGGCTGGGCTCAGCCCATGACGTAAAAGCAGAGCTTGTTGCCGTCCGGATCGCGCACATAGGCGCCATAGAAGAAGTCCGGCACACGCTCGCCCGGTTCGCCTTCGTCGGTGGCGCCAAGGCTGATCGCCTTTTCATACATCACCTGCACGTTGTCCTTATCCCCGGCCGGAAAGGCCAGCATGCCGCCGTTGCCGCTGGTGCAGACATCGCCGTTATGCGGGGTGCAGACGGCCAGCATCGGCGCCGTACGGTCCTTGCCGATAAAGGCGATGCGGCCTGCGTCCATCAGGACTTTGGCGCCTTCAGCCGCGAAGAGTTCAGTGTAGAAATTTTTGGCGTTCTCCATATCCGAGACACCAATCGTGACGTAGCCGATCATGATGTTTTCCTGTCGTTGATTTCAGATTCGGTCGCACGCTCGGGGAAAGCTGTGGCGTATTCAAATCACGAAACCGGCACCTGCAGGTCCGCCCCTGCCTGCCTGATATGCAGGGGATGCAGCGGCCTTGTAGTCACTGCACCGCCCCCTCTGGCCCTTTTGGCCAAGACCGCTTACATAGCAAGACAACAACACCCGAGGGAGCTCCGCCCGATGAGATCGAAAGACGGCCGCACCACCAAGGACGGCATCCGCATTCACGAACCCGCCGATTTTGCGGGCATGCACACGGCGGGCGCTCTGGCCGCACGCATTCTGGATGATATTGCCCCCCATGTCTTTCCCGGCCAGACCACTGGCGAAATTGACCGCATCATCACCCAGATGGTCGAGGATGCAGGCGCGAAATCCGCCACCATCGGCTACAAGGGCTACCAGCACGCCAGCTGCATTTCGGTGAACCACGTGGTCTGCCACGGCATTCCCGGCGACAAGAAGCTGAAGGACGGCGATATCCTCAACATCGATGTGACGGTGATCGTCGATGGCTGGTTTGGCGACACCAGCCGCATGTATGTGGCAGGCAAGCTGTCCCGCAAGGCCGAGCGGCTGATCCAGGTCACCCATGATGCCCTGATGAAGGGGATCGAAGCGGTGAAACCCGGCAATACCTTTGGCGACATCGGCCACACCATTCAGGCCTATGTCGAAGCCCAGCGCATGAGCGTGGTGCGCGATTTCTGTGGTCACGGACTGGGGCAGGTATTTCACGCGCCGCCCAATGTGCTGCACTATGGCCGCCCGGGCACCGGGCCGGTTCTTGAGGAAGGCATGTTCTTCACCATCGAACCCATGGTGAACCTGGGCCGCGCCGAGACCAAGATCCTCGCCGAT
This sequence comes from Phaeobacter sp. CAU 1743, assembly GCF_039839315.1. Taxonomy (NCBI): domain Bacteria; kingdom Pseudomonadati; phylum Pseudomonadota; class Alphaproteobacteria; order Rhodobacterales; family Roseobacteraceae; genus Phaeobacter; species Phaeobacter sp. CAU 1743. The sequence goes on from NZ_JBDOQR010000022.1 coordinate 41,846, forward strand.
GAATGGACCGCCGTCACCCGCGACAAATCGCTGTCAGCACAGTTCGAACATTCGATCGGGGTTACCGCGGATGGGTTCGATATCTTCACCCTGTCGCCTGCGGGCAAGTTCCACCCGACCTACGGCTGATCAGGTTAGCCCAATCAGGGCTGGCACCTCCTGCATGCCGGTAAACACCTCTGCCCCCTGATCGGCCAGCTTTGCGCCCTGCCCGTGCGGCGCAAAGCCAAGGCAGCGCATGCCGGCCCGGGATGCGGCCTGCGCACCGGTCGCACTGTCCTCGATCACCAGACAGGAGCGCGCCTCTGCCCCGAAATGGCTGGCTGCGGCCAGAAACAACCCCGGTTCCGGTTTCGCAACGCCCAGCGCATGGGCCGAGAACATCGCTTGCGGATGGAACCGCTCCCACAGCCCGTTCTGTCCGAGCGTGATGCGCATCTTCTCTTCGCTGCCGTTGGAGGCAACGCAAGTGGGAATGCTATGCTGATCGAGCCGCGCCAATAGATCCGGGATCCCCGGCACCAGCCCAACGCCTGCACGCAGCCGCGCATAGGTCTCGGCGTAGATTTCCTCGACCCAGCCCTCTGGCAGATCCGCGCCAAGCCCGCGGGCCTTCTCCATCACCCCCGCCATGGTGCCGCCAACAAAATGCCCCATGGCCTCTGGCAGGGTCAGCGACAGGCCGTGGCGCGCCAAATTGTCCACCATGGCCTGATTGGACACGGTTTCGCTGTCCACCAGCACCCCGTCGCAGTCAAAGATCACCAATTGCGGCGTGGGAAATGTCTTGGGCATCTGAGGCTCCTTCAATGCAACCTGAACAAATACCGCTAAGGGCTATTGCCTGAACCGTCACATAGCAAATCTAACACAGGCCGTTTCCTGCCCACCCCATTTCAACCTGAAACACTTCGCCACATCAGGGAGATATGGGTATCGCCGTATTTGCGGCTGTCCTGCGCCTCATACCCCTCGGGCGGCGTCATCGGAGCATTTTCCTCCCAGACGATGAGGGCGCCAGGCGCGATCCAGCCGCCAGCATCGGCTACGGCAAGCGCCTTTTGACCCAGATCCTTGCCATAGGGCGGATCGAGGAAGATCACGTCATAGGGGGCATCGGGGTTCTGCCCCAGCTTCAGGGCGCTGCGGCGGATCAGGGCCGTGCGATCCTCGGCCCGGCAAATACCGACATTCTTGCGGATCAGCCCCTGCGCCACGCGTCCATCATCGACAAATGTGACCACAGCCGCGCCGCGCGACAGCGCCTCGAGCCCCAGCGCGCCAGTTCCGGCAAAGAGATCCAGCACCCGGGCGCCGTCGATGGCACCGGTGTGCATCAGCACGTTGAACAGGCTTTCGCGCACCCGGTCGGTCGTCGGGCGCAAATGTGCGCCCGCATCGCCCTTGCCCACGGCCGCCAGCGCGCGACCGCGAAACTCACCCGCGATGATCCTCATGCCCGCAGCAGCGGTTTCAAGTCTGCTTCAGGGTCGGCGACCACGGATTTGTCAGCCGTTTTACCCGCATCGATCAGCCGTTTGCCGACCATATAGGCGCGCGGATCGTTCATCGCGTCGACCGCCACCAGCTGATCACCTTTGTAATACCAGAAGGACACGCTTTGCCCCTCGCCCTGACGGGTGACCACGTTGTCATAGCCGCTGTTGAGGCCCGCGATCTGCAGTTTCACATCATATTGGTCGGACCAGAACCAAGGCTGTGCCGCGTAATCCTTGCCTGCACCCAGCATGTTCTGGGCCACAATTTCGGACTGGTCGATGGCATTGGGCACGCTTTCCAGCCGGATACGTTCCCCCTTGTAGGGGAACGAGGCGCAATCGCCCGCCGCCCAGATCGAAGGGTCCGAGGTCCGCCCCTGCGCATCGACCCGGATGCCGTTTTCAATCGTCAGCCCGGCCTGCTCGGCCAGGGTGGTCGCCGGGGCGATGCCCACACCAACCACCACGAAATCCACGTCCAGCGTGCTGCCATCGCCCAGAACCGCCCGGGCAACCTTCCCGTCTTCGCCTTCCAACCGCTCCAGCCCCGTGCCTTCGCGGATGTCGACACCGTGCCCCTTGTGCAGGGCGCGGAAATAATCGGAGGTCTCGGGCGCTGCCACCCGTTGCAGGATGCGATCTGCCATCTCGACCAGGGTCACCGACAAGCCACGCTTGGCGCAGACCGCTGCGGCCTCCAGCCCGATATAGCCACCGCCCACGATCAGCACCCGCTTGCCTGTCCTCACATGCGGCGCCATGGCATCCACATCGGACAAGCCACGGACAACGAATACCCCATCAAGATCGCCGCCGATGACGGCCGGAAGGCGGCGCGGATCGGAACCGGTGGTCAGGGCCAGCTGATCATAGGTGATCACCTCATCCCCAAGGCTGACCGTCTTTGCCGCCGGATCAATCCCTGTGACGGTGGCGCCCAGTTTCAGGGTGATGTCATTGTCGGCGTAAAAACTCTCGGGGCGCAGGAACAGGCGCTCTTTCTCCATCTCACCCAGCAGGTAAGCCTTGGACAGCGGCGGCCGCTGATAGGGCAGCGCGGTTTCGGCTCCGATCAGGGTGATCTCACCGTCAAATCCATCTTTGCGCAATTTGGCCACAAGAGACGATCCCGCCTGCCCTGCTCCGATTACCACGATGTGGCTCATGTCCCCTCTTGCCTCCTGCGCATGTTCTGGTCACGGTCTGACCGGACCCTATATGGGGGACCATAGATAACGCAATCACGACAGAAGAGGAACGCGCGATGATTTCAGTCGGAGACACCCTGCCGGACGCCACCCTGGTGCAAATGGGGGCCGAAGGGCCCGAGCCGGTGCAGATGGCCGAGAGGGTCAAGGGCCGCAAGGTTGCCATCTTTGCCGTTCCGGGCGCCTTTACCCCGACCTGCCATTCCGCCCATGTGCCCAGCTTTATCCGCACCAAGGATCAGTTCGATGCCAAGGGCGTGGATGAGATCATCTGCATATCGGCAAACGATCCCTTCGTGATGAAGGCCTGGGGCGAAGCAACCGGCGCGGACAAAGCAGGTATCACCATGCTGGCCGACGCCCAAAGCGAATTTACCGATGCCATCGGCATGCGCTTTGATGCGCCGCCCGCCGGGCTGATCGGTCGCTCGCTGCGCTATGCGATGCTGGTCGAGGATGGCAAGGTGACGATCCTCAACCGCGAGGAAAACCCCGGCCAGTGCGAACTCTCTGCCGGTGAGGGCCTGCTCGACGCGATGGGCTGAGGCGGCGGTCTCTCCGCGGCACGGATGCGCCAGATCAGGATGGGGATGGCGCTCTTCGCCACCCCGAATTTCGGACCAACCCATCTGCAGAAAACTAATGCAGCCCGTTCATTTCGACCACTGGAACGGGCTGCATTTGTCAGATCGCGGCGCCTGATGGCGCGCCTCTGGAAATCGTTTCACCGGCCCGGCTTGCCCTGAAGCAGCCCGTGACCTTCCAACAAAACATTGTTTTTCAAGAATATATTTTTGTTAAACGTCCGCAAATTACAAAGCGTCAGGTCCGCATTCCTTACCAAAAGTTCAACGCCTCGTTTGTCTGCGGCTCAGATTTGATGTTACGCTCCTCAAGGAGGAGACAGATCAAAAATCACTTTCACCCCAGTGATCGATATGTGATGGGCGGTTTTTCAACCCCGCCGGGGTCGGCTGCGACACATGAGCCGCCGAAAATTTCAAACTGAGAGAAAGGACAACCGAGTGTTCAAGAAAATCATGGCGCCGGTGGACTTGGCGCATCAAGGGCATCTTGAGAAGGCCCTAAAGTGCACGTCAGATCTCGCAAAGCATTACGGGGCAGAAGTCGTGTTTGTTGGGGTGACCGCCTCTACGCCCAGCGCCACTGCGCATAATCCGGCCGAATATGCCGTCAAACTCGATGACTTCGCCAAGGCACAAGCGGCAGAGCACGGGTTCACCGCATCGGCAGTGCCGGTGGTCAGCCACGATCCGACCACGGATGTCGACGATGCGCTGCTGAAAGCCACCAAGGACACGGGTGCAGACCTGGTAGTGATGGCCAGCCATCTGCCCAATGTGCTCGACTATATCTGGCCCTCGAATGGCGGAAAAATTGCCGAGCATGCGAAATGTTCGGTGTTTGTCGTGCGCGGCTGACCACAGAGCCGCGAACAGCATTTGTAAGATCTGATAAAGGGAGGCCTCCAAAATGGCCGACGAAACGACCAACCAGGGCATACCCGAGCCCGAAGGGACAGCAGAAATCATCGATACCGACTACACGATTGGTCAGGACAATATCGAAACGACAGTTGGACCGTTCGGGCTCGATGTTCACAACCCGGTTTTCCTGATTTCCGGGCTTTCCATCGTAGCCTTTGTTTTCTACGCGCTGGCCCTGCCAGAGCAATCCGCCGATATCTTCGGCAGCTTGCGCCCCTATCTGACCAGCACCTTTGACTGGTTCTTCCTGGGCGCGCCAACATTTTTGTCCTATTCTGCCTGCTGCTGATCGTGCTGCCTCTGGGCAAGGTGCGGCTTGGCGGTGCGGATGCGACACCGGATTACAGCTATATCGGCTGGTTCGCGATGCTGTTCGCCGCCGGCATGGGCATCGGCCTGATGTTTTATGGCGTCTCGGAACCGATGAGCCATTATTCGACCTCAATGGGTGGCATTGCCACTGGAGAGGATGGCGCGCGGACCGATTGGGCACCGCTGGGGGCAGCCGCCGGGGATCAGGCGGCTTCGGTCCGCCTGGGCATGGCAGCAACGATCTTCCACTGGGGACTGCACCCCTGGGCGATCTACGCGGTTGTCGCTCTGGCACTGGCGCTGTTTTCCTACAACAAGGGGTTGCCGCTCACCATTCGCTCGGCTTTCTACCCGATCCTGGGCGAACGTGTCTGGGGCTGGCCGGGGCACACCATCGACGTGCTGGCGGTTTTCGCCACCCTGTTTGGCCTTGCAACCTCGCTTGGTTTTGGTGCGACACAGGCGAATGCAGGTCTGAATGAGCTTTTCGGCATCCCCGTGGGATCGACGACCGAGGTTGTTTTGATCACCGGCATTACGGCAATCGCACTGATCTCGGTGATCCGCGGCCTCGACGGCGGGGTGAAAGTGCCGTCCGAAATCAACATGGGGCTTGCGGCCCTGCTGTTGCTGTTCGTGTTGATCGCCGGACCCACGATCGCGATCCTGACCGGCTTCGTGGACAGCCTTGCTGCCTACATCCAGTATCTGCCCGCATTGTCCAACCCCATTGGCCGCGAAGACACCAACTTCAGCCAAGGCTGGACCGCCTTCTACTGGGCCTGGTGGATCAGCTGGTCGCCCTTTGTCGGCATGTTCATCGCCCGCGTCAGCCGTGGCCGCACCGTGCGCGAGTTCATCATTTGCGTACTGCTGATCCCCTCGATGGTCTGCGTTCTGTGGATGAGCGTCTTTGGCGGCACAGCCATCCAGCAGGTCATTCAGGATGGCGTCACCACCGTGACCGAAGCGCCGCTTGAGCTGAAACTGTTCAAGATGCTGGCCGAACTGCCGCTGGCCTCGATCACAAGCTTCCTTGGGATCATCCTGGTGGTTGTGTTCTTCGTCACCTCTTCGGACTCCGGCTCGCTGGTGATCGACACCATCACCGCAGGCGGCAAGGTCGATGCGCCGGTTCCACAGCGTGTGTTCTGGTGTGTCTTCGAAGGCGCGGTGGCGATTGCCCTGCTCATCGGCGGCGGTCTGGCCTCGCTTCAGGCAATGGTTATCTCGACCGGCCTGCCCTTTACCGTGGTACTGCTTCTGATGTGCTGGGCGATCTGGCGTGGTCTGATTGCGGAAACACGCGCATAGGTCACCCACCACATGTGAGAGAAACGAAAGGGAGCCCACATTTGGGCTCCCTTTTTCGTGGTGGCCCCAGGTAGACAGTCAGCGTGGCGCTGCCACTCCCTGACACAAAGCCTTGCCCCCGGTTCACGCCGCCCGACGACGAAGCCTCTTGGCATCAACCGTAAGATGGTAGGCTTGGCAGGTTTCGCCTTCGATCTCAAAGCGCAACCCGGCCGGGGTAATGTTGATCCCCGCCTGACGCGTCAGCAACGCAGCCGAAACAGAGGTCAGGCAAAGGAACGCATCAATGTTCCAGTCCTTCGCCAGTCGGGCGAAGTTCACCCCCAACTGCCCGCGCACACGCATGCGTTCGCGGCTGCTGAGCCTATCATCGACGAAGACCCTGCTGACCTCCCAGATCTTCGGGTCCTGTGGTGCGGGCGCATCCAGAATGTCCGCAGGAAGATCCGGCAACAGGCCCAGTTGCGCATCGCGCAGCATATAACTCGCGCTGCCGCAGCGTGCGGTGGTGGGCGTCACCCGGAAACCGCCACGGATCGACATGCCATCATGAATCGCGCAATAGATGCTCTCCGGGGTATCATATTGATCAAACTCAAGCCCGCGCACGTGGGGCAGGTCCCAGCCCCGCGCCTCGACAAAATGATGATAACGCGCGCGCAGGAGCTCGGTGAACAAAGCACCGGTCTCTCCTAAGTTGTCGAACGATATTTCTGTCGACTGCATCGGGTTGTCCCGCCGCCTTTTTCCATATTCTCAATGTACCGCTGAAAACTTTCAGCAAATTTGAATCAACTCTCACAAGAAATCGTAAATTTTAAATTAACCGTGATAAGGGTTGCGCTCTCAACATCGCACAACCTTTGGGCAAGTGCGCGTTATACGCGCCTTTTCTGTAAGGGTGGCTCAAGAATAAGCGCCATTCAGCCGACGCCCAGGCAACGATGCGGGACATTTCCCACCGGGACAGATTTATTTCAGAGAATATGAAAGCGCCGTCGGCTGCGGCCGAACTTGACCAGCAGGCCTATATTGCGGGGTGGAACGATCAGACAGCAGGCACGCCCAGCACCGGAACCGGATCATTCCCCACGGCATCGGTTAGGATCGCAGCCTCTGGCCACCGCACCCCGCCCCGCGCACCATAGCCAGCGGGGTACGATCAGGCGGCACGGATGAAGCGCTCGGTTGCGACTCTGCGGATTTCAGACAGCAACACGGACTTCTTGACCGGCTTTGCCAGATACCCGGCCGCCCCAAGTTTGAGGAACAATTCCTGATCCTCTGGCGCTGCATTGGCTGTCAGCATGATCACCGGCGTGTTGCCCATTCTCCCGCCACGACGTGCCAGCTCCGCCAGGGTTTCGCGCCCATCCATCACCGGCATCTTCATGTCGAGCAACACAAGATCCACCGATCGTTTCTCAAGACAGGCCAGAGCTTCGACACCATTCCCTGCCTCGACGATCTCAATGTCGCTGTTTTTCAAAAAGGCACGCACCACCACCCGGTTCGACGCGGTATCATCAACCAGCAAGATCGAGCGAACACCAAGATCGCTGCGGTCTTCATCCGGGGTTTGCGGCGACAGGGCCTCGATCTCCGAATTCTCAAGAACCCGGACCGGGCATGTAAAGGTGAAACAGCTTCCGCGGCCAGGGCTGCTCCTGACTGTAATTTCACCCTCCATCATATGCGCAAAGCGCCGCGCAATCGACAGACCAAGACCCGTGCCCGGCACGCTGAGGGCGTTCTTGTCCTCTGCCCGGTAGAACTCCGTGAACAGTTGAGCAGTCTGATCCGGCGTCATGCCGCGTCCGGTATCCGACACCTCAACGGTGAGAACCGTCTGACCATCGACCTGTTCGCCGCGCGCACCGACCAGCACCTGCCCTGTCTCGGTGTACTTGACCGCATTCGACACCAGGTTCCCGATGATCTGGCGTACACGCAGCGCGTCAAATTCCGCATAGGCAGGCATGTTGTCTTCGATATCGACGATTAGTTGCAGCCCCTTTTCATCGGCGGGCGCCCGGAACATTTCAACCGCGCTGGAGATTTCGGACCTTGGCTCCGCATTTGTCAGGTTCAGCTCGAACTGTCCGGATTCGATTTTCGCGTGATCCAGAACATCGTCCAGAATACCGGTCAGCGCCTGGGCAGACTTACGCAGCAGATGGGTGCGTTCGCGCAGCGTCTGCCGGTCGGTGCGTTCATCCTCGATCAGTTCGGACATGGCGCAGATGGCATTGAGAGGGGTGCGGATCTCATGGCTCATCGCCGCAAGGAACCGGCTCTTGGCCCGGCTTCCGGCCTCTGCTTCGCGCAAGGCCTCGCGCAGGCGGCCGGTCAGCCGGTGCTGCACCCACATGGCATGCAGCATATAGGCCGACCCCAGAACCACCACGATGGTCGCGATCACAATCTCCACCGGGCTTGCGAAATTATAGAGGAAGCTACCAATCATATAGCCAAAGACGCAGAGGATCGGCACCGCCGTCAGAATGCCAAAGAACATCCAGGCAGAGCGCGCCACCACACTGTGATTGAGCGCGATGATCAACAGCATTGAGCCCATCAGCTTGGGAAAGGGTTCCGACTGAAGAAACAGAAGCAGCGGGATCGCATTGAATACCCAGACGCCAGCGAAGGCAGATCCGGCAAACAGAAGGACCGAACCGATTGTGACCTCTTTACTCAGCCTCTTGTAGACGTAGACGCCGATGATCTCGATCAGCCCATAGACCAGATATATGGTGGCCACCACTGGGATTGGCACGAAGAAAAGGGATAGGAGCGAGACAAGCGTAATCGACGCGAAACGGGATGGCAGATCCGCGCGGACGAGATCGTTCTGAGTGGCTATGGCGCTTTTGACGTCTGGCGGCAAAGCAAACATACGCATCCTCCTTCCATTGTCCGTTCCCTCGTTCCTTGTGATGGCTAACGGACGCCGAAGGTCTTCAATCGCCCAACGGAACACGGGCGACTGAATAACTCTACGTTGAGATTACGGCCAAATGATGACCAGCGTTCAAAATAATACGCACTGACGGCGAATTATCGCCGATCTATGCTCCCATTGCGTGTCCAGCGGGCGAATACCCCCGTTACCCATTGGTGTCGCAACCGCAGGAAGTCCCGCCCGAACAGGGGGCAAGGGGCCGCAGCGTCCCGTACCCTTTGCCCGGGCACCTCTCTCTTCTTCCTGCCAACGTTGTGGAGGAAAGCTCGAAGGGGGGGGCAGCATCCCGCCGAAGCTGCACCCAGGACAGCCGCAAGCCAAGTGAGCATTTGCGAACTGTTTCCATAACGACACTCCGGTTTTCCATCACCTGCAAGACGGTTACTTGGTATGGCGACAAACGGCATCGACAGAAAACATTGCGTTACGACCTCTCACCTCAAAATCTCGCAAAAAAGTGATGCCTGAGCAAAGCGGTTGAATTACAGCACCAAATAAGAACACACAAAATTGTGATCAAATATTAGGTCACTTCATCAAACCCGCCTTGGCTGGGAGCACAAAACCCGAAACTGCTCCCTCCCCGCGGTCGGCAAACTGCAATCACGATTGGCAAATATCTGATTTACATCGCTCCCTCCTTGCTATGCGGAGCAATACAATCGCCATCACACATAATTGAACCAAAACTTTTACGCGCACCACAACCAAACAAGTACCTCATTAGGTGCATAAATTTTTCTGAAATTTTTCGCCGCCGCACCCTTCACCTCTTGTGAAATCATTAAACATATCAGCCTCAAGAATTGCCGAGAACCCTCACCAAAAATATCGGAGTTCCTAAATGTCATTCAAAAAAACAATGCTTGCAGCCGCCGCTTTTGCGGCCTTCCCTTTTATTGCACAGGCTGAACAGGGGGTAAGCGCGAACAATGTCTCTTTTGCCCAGGTCGCAGCCTTTGAAGGTCCGGCGGCCGCTCTTGGCCAAGGTATGCGCCTGGGGATTAGCGCCGCGTTCGAAGAGGCAAACGCCGCAGGAGGCGTGCATGGCCGGACCCTGACACTGGACAGTATGGATGACGGCTATGAACCCGATCGCTCCGCGGCGCTGGTCAAATCGGTGGTGGATGCAAACGACCACATCGGGTTGATCGGCGCTGTCGGCACCCCGACGGCTTCTGCGACCCAACCGATCGCGACCGCGGCAAATGTACCATTTATTGGTCCTTTCACCGGCGCCGGCTTCCTGCGCGATGCAAGCCACGGCAACATCTTCAACGTGCGCGCGACCTATGCCACCGAAACCGAAGCATGGATTGAATACCTCGTCGACCAGCAGGGAATGAAATCCATCGCACTGCTCTATCAGGACGATGGCTTTGGCCGGGTTGGCCTCGCGGGCGTGACCGCCGCCCTTGAAAAGCGTGGCATGACGATTGCTGCGGAAGGCACCTATACGCGCAACACCACCGCCGTCAAAAAGGCCCTGCTTACCATCCGCAAGGCAAAGCCGGACGCGGTCGTCATGGTTGGCGCTTACAAACCCGTGGCGGAATTCATCAAGCTCTCGCGCAAACTGAAGCTCGACGCGACCTTCGTGAACATCTCCTTTGTGGGATCCGAAGCCCTGGCACAGGAGCTGGGCGATGAAGGCGAAGGCGTCATCATCAGCCAGGTCGTCCCCTTCCCGTGGGACAGCTCCATTCCGGTAGTGGCACAATACACCGAAGCCTTGAAAGCCTATGACGCCGCAGCCAAGCCGGGCTTCGTATCGCTCGAAGGTTACATCGTCGGTCGTCTCGCCATCAAGGCACTGGAGGATGCGGGCAAGGACCTGACCCGCGAAAGCTTCCTGGCGGCGCTGTCTGGCCTGTCCACGGTGGACCTTGGCGGCGCCAAGATGGTCTTTGGCGCCGACGACAACCAGGGCATGGATGACGTCTTTCTGACCCGGATCACCGCGGATGGTGGTTTTGCACCTGTCGTGCCGGGCGGCGGATCCTGATCTCCAAACGCGCGACCTCTGACCGCGCAAGATAGGCGCCTGCCCGATACGCGGGCAGGCGCAGACCAAAGTTTCATCGCAAAGGTGCGTTCGCCTCGCTGAACAATGATCCAAGAATGGTGCCTTGGGCGGTATCACCAGACGTCGACAAAACTTGCACCTGCTCGCCTATGGCAGGCGGCGCCCAAACGCTGATCGCACCTGCCCGCAGCGCTAACCACGGCAGCCAGCCGCTTTCGCTTTCACCGCCAAAACTGACCTTGGCCCGTGCTCTGCCCGCGTCCACGGCAGTCACCACACCAAAGCGCACAATACCCTCGCGCGCCTGCTCGTTTACCGCCGCGCCGTAACTCATTCCGGCCCCTCCACGCTGTCGGCATAGTCAGCCTCATTGCCCGGCCCGATATCCGGCGCCCAGCCGACCTTGACCACCTCAGGCACAACGCCCTCGCCCGGCCAGACGCTTGCGCCCAGATCAATCTGCTGATCCCATTCGACGGCCCAGACCTCGAACTTGTCAAACTCAGGGTCGAACGCATCCGGCCCGATATAAGTCACTTGCGCCGGGCTGACCGTCTGCCCCCAGCGCTGGCGATGGATCTTGACCCCAAGCGCGGCCGCCAAGCGGCGAACCTCGCGCTTGACGCTCTCTGTGCGAAAGCCCAGGACAACACGCGCGACCCATTTGGAGACGAATGGCACCTGTTCCGTGCCCGGATCTTCATCGGGCGCGCCTTCCATGTCGACCAGCTCGACCAGCACCGCAGGGATCAGCAAGTCCTTGCGGTCTTCGTCATAGTCGCCGACGGTGACGAGCGCAGGGAAATCCGCCCTGATCTGGGCGAGTATCGCGTCATGCAGAGCGTTCAGTTCAACGGTTCGGCTCATTTCTGACCCACTCCATAGATCGTGCGGGCGCGTACCTCAGAAAGAAAATTCCGCATCAGCATCTCGTTGAAATCTTCCGTGATCTCCACGATCTTGCTCTCCGCTCGCGCCTGGATGGGCATAACCTCCTCTTTGATCGGCCATGCCCTCCGCCCAGCCCGTCGCATAATAGTCTGCTTCCCTTTCCTGTTGCGGCCAACAAACGCACCCGGAAAATCCTGCCCTGCGTAGTTCGCTCCCGTAGCGGTACGCGAGGCCCGACCTTTGAAAGCTGAAACACGCATGTCATTCAATCCGAACCACATCCGAACTTCACCCAGATCATAGGCCCCCCGTTTAAACCGAAACCCGTATAGCCGCTTTCGAATCTCTGCCGCCGTGCGCAACTCCAGCTCGGTTCGCAGATCCTTTCGCGCCCGGGTCTTTATGGCCTGAGCTGTCCGCTTCAGCGCGCGGGAAAACGCGGCTCGCAAAACGTCCTTGTCCGCATCGAACTCTTCCGCGATCCTGCGCAACTCGCTCTCGTCTGGTTGAAAGTAAAGCACAGCATCACTCCGTCGCCATGTGCAGCACCGCAAACCCGGTTCCGTCAGGCTGCGGATCTGTCAGCAGGTAATAGGTCCGCCCCTCGATCACGACGGCATCCTTGTCGCGCAGATCGGCAACGTCACCCGCCTTGCAAGTCAGACGCGGATCGGAGCTGTCAGCCTCATACTCGCCAATCTGGGCGTTCATATAAGGCTCGTCGAAGATCCCGCGGATGGTACGAGAAACGCCCTCCCGTGGCGTGACAACAGCCTCAACGGCGAAATCATCAAGCGACAGGAAGGCGTCGGGATTGTCCCAGCTCGGCGCAGGCATCAGGCAGTGGCTTTGGCCTGGCCGGTGGTTCCAGCTTTCTTTGCGCCGGTCGCGGCCTTTTTGCTGGTCGTTTCCTGGTCGGAAATCTTGCCGCGCTTATACAGGCCATACGCCTCGCTGTCGGTCAGATCGACGGTGTCGTCGGGCTTCTTGATCCCCTTGTCCCAGACAAACGCGCTGGTGACGGTGTAGGTTTTCTTCTGGGGCTTCTTCTGTTCAGCCATGTGGTCAGATCCTTGTTTCGGGATTGGAGCCCCGGCCCGACCGGGCCGCGGCTAAATCAGGTTGCGGCTTAGGTGGCGTCGGTGCCGTAGCAGAGGCCCGCCGGGTGGCGATGCACAAAGTCGACGTCCTGCATGGCAACAATGCGCAGGCGGCCACGGCGGCTGTGCGTCTTGTCGTCGATGTTGAGATCCAGACCGCCCCACATACCGACGATGACGTTGCTGAAATCACCGTGGAAGACATCGCCGTCGGCGATCTGGTTTGTCACTTCGCCGCGATATCCGTTGACGGTGTTGTCGCTCTCCCAGATCGGCGCGCCATTGGTGCCGCTGAATTTCTGGGTGGATTTGAAGTGACCGCGCATCTTGGCATTCTGCACATAGGCCATGCTATTCACATCGGCATTGGCAGCAGAGATATCGCTTTCCATCTGGATCACCTCGGCCCAGGTCGGCATTGCCGATCCACCGCCCGACGCTGCACCGCCAAAGTCAACGACATTGACGCCATTAGCATTTGCGATCCCCAACGGTTCATCATTGGTGCCAGACCCATAGAAGCCTGCCAGATCAATAGTGGTAGCGAGCGCCTGCGCCAGATCGCTCCGAACCAGCGCCTCCATGTCAATGCTGGCCTGCTGCCGCATCCGGCGCGTCAGCTCTGAATACGCCGCTACCGTCTTCGGCGACAGTTGACGCTGACCAAGGGAAAGCAGATCCTCTGTGGCCTCGGCATCCTCGGTAAGCCAATACCCGGTCGCGCCGCTTTCCTGCGTCGGAATATCCGGGTTGCCCACAAGCCCCATCATAGGGGTTGCGAGCCGCAGCATCGTTGTGCGGTTGCGAAGCATCTGAATAAAGCTCTGCGCAAGCAACGGGTTTGCAATGGCGTTTCCGCCGGTATCCGCTGCGGTTGCGCCACCGGAACCGGTGTTGAGCGGGGCACGCATCAGCACGTCCATCGGAACCATGATGCCATGAGCATCACGCCCCTGCGCCTCGGCAGCGGCGTCTGAAACCTCGAACTCGAACGCTGCGGCCTCCTGCGCGCTGCGGTCAGATGGGTTCGCCAGCGCGCGAATGGCGCGCATAAACGAAAACTGTTCTGTTTCGCTATCGGTCAGGCCAATGCCGGAACGCTCGGAAATCTGGCGGTTTTCATTGCTGCGCTGGTGCAGGTGATCAAGCAGACGCTCGCGCATGTCGGACACACCATGGCGCCCGGCGATCATTTCGTTTGCCAGGTCAGCGGCACCGTATTCGCGGCCCAGCTCGGTCAGCTCGCGCACGCGGGTCGCTTCCTGCTCCTGGACACGCCGCAGCATTGCCGCCTCGTCCGCTCCGGCGCGTTCCAGCACCTCAATCACTTCAATGATCTGGTCGTTTTCATCGACCTTGGCCCGGACAAGATTGCCCTCGGCGTCGCGGGTGTTGATGATTTTCATCGTTGATTCCCTTTGTCCTGTATCCTTGGGCTCGGCCTGCGCGCCCGCATTCTCTTCGCCAGTTTGGCCGCGTTCCGCGCCGTCTGCCTCTGGCGGATTTTCCATCGCCCGCCCCACGCCGACCGTTGGGTCAGCAGGCACCGGCACGATTGAAATCTCGAACGGCTCCCAGCGCGTGACGGTGATCAGGTTCGGTTGCCCTTCGCGGTCCTCTTCCTCGATCTTGACCACCCGATAGCCAACAGAGACATGCCGCCGGATGTCTTCGACAATGTCCCGAAAGATCTCGCTGGCGCGGGCGCTGTTGCCGAACCGGACAACCGCCCGGCCGACGCCATCGCCGTCAATGCGGGCGCTCTCCACGACGCCGACCTGATCGCTCCAATCGTGGCCGACCAGCACGGCGCCCCCGTCAAGCAACCGGTCGAGGACAACCGCGTCGGCCTCGTGCGAAAGGACCTCGTCGCCAAACCACCGGCGCACCGGCGTCGTGCTGGAAAATGCCAGCTCGACCGTGCGTGCCTCTTCGTCGACAGAGCGAACCTCCCGAATGCTACGCAGATTTTCACGCTGCGGCTGATCGTTGCGATGTGTTTGGGCAGCGTTGATCTGCTCTGCGGTGACGGCCCGGGTCAGGGACCGCCCGACGATATCACTCGCTTTTGTCGGGGTTTGGTTCGGCGTCTGGGTCGGTTTCTCCGGCGCCTCCTTCGGCTGGCTGTCCATTGCCCTGCCCTCCTTTTGATTTTGCTGTGATCAAGGCCTCGATCACGTTTTCGGGGATCTTCGCCTCGCGCATCGCTGCAATATCGGCGGCGATCTCGGCATAGACTTCGCGCGGATCGCGGCCACGTTCGCGGATCACTTGCCCCCGCGACTTGAACAGGTTGTCGACGGCATCCGTGTCGGCCTTCACGTCCTTTGCCGGGTCGATCCACTGCCACCGGCGCGCCTGGAAGGTGACGGCCATGAACTTCGACCGCTTGCTCGCGGGCAGCGGCGATCCGTTGTCGAGGGTGATTTTCTGTTTAAGCAGCGAGTATTCGAGCCACCGCTCATAGATCGGCAAGGCAAAGGCCTCGATCAGGCTCTCCTGCAACTCGATCCACTGGTCGCGCTCGCTCAAGACGCCGTGCCGGATGCTCGACAGGTTGACGCCCTCAAGGTCATTGGCGAGGTCGTTGTAGGCAACGCCCAGACCGGTCGCGACACCGCGCAGCATGTGCTTCGAAAACACCGCCATTTCGCCGTTTGGGTATCCGGTTTCGACCCGCTTTAGGCGCGCACCGGCAGGAAGCTGGTGGTAAACCCCGCTTTCGCTTTCCAGCTCGATATCGTCAAAGGCTTCGTCTTCGTCGTCCTCGTCGAGTGCCGGGCCCATGCCTTCGTCCCACTCGATTACGCCAACCTTGTTCGCGCCCTCGCGGGCGTTGTTCAGCGCGCTTTTCTCGAACTCGCCAAGCTGGCGCATTCTCAAGAGCGCGGTCGCCATCCACGGCAGGCCGCGCTTTTGCCCGACGAAATCCTCTTCAAACCAGTGAATGATTTCATCCGCCGGAACCCGGATGAACGCCCGGCCGGAATAGTGATAGTCCGCCTGCGACTGGTCGAGGGTTGTGAAGTAATAGGCCACCGGTCGGCCCATCTTCGTATATTCGATCCCTGCCCGGATGAACTTGCCACCAGGGCGGCGGTCCTCATCGAAATCAACCGGGCACAACACCGGGTCGAGGACCTGCAAGGCAAAGCCCCACGGCCCCGCATCCCGCCCGAACACCATGCGCACCATAAATTCGCCATCGGTGCAAAGCCCGTTGACCAAGGTTTTCTGGATCTGCCGGAAGGTGCGCCGCCCTTTGACGTCGCAATTCATCGCCTTGCACCATGCCCGCCAGGCACGTTCGATTGCCTTGTTTGCTCCGGCGTCCAGCTTGTCACCCTCGGTGGCCTGCGCCTGCAACGTGAACCCCTTCTGCCCGATCAGGTTCCGCCGCGCGCTGGCCTTGAATGCCTTCGCATAGTCGTTGTTCGCCGACTGCTCGCGCGAACGCGCCACCAGAACCCGCCAGTTGCGGCGAATGATCTGATCCGCGGGCATGGGTGAATTTGTCCAACCGCTCGTCATGCGGTCGGTTTCAGCAGCCGCATACATGCGCTGACCAGAACGTCGGCGTGGCGTGATCAGCATGGGCGGCGCGCGGCGCTCTGGCGCAGGCGCAGCGGGCGCGGATCGGGAAAAAAATCTACGGATCATGTCAGACGCACCTTGATCGGCCGACCAAAGGCCCGCCCCTTGCGCCGCGCCTTTTGTGCGGACAATTCTGCCCGGTATCGGTCGCGCAGCTTGATCAGATCACTAAGCGGGGTTCGTTGCAGGGACCGGTTATTGATCGTGTAACTTTGCTGGTCGAGGCTGGCGCGCCCCTCGATCACGGACTCGATGGCATCCAGAACCTTTCGGACATGGTCGCGCCCGTCGAAATCCGCGCCCGCCGCAGCAAGATCCGGCGCGATCATCACCTCGCCGCTCTCCACCGAATGCACGTCCGCGCCGTCGCTGGCGCGGATCACATAGGAATACCGACCAGGCGCCCAAGCTGCGGTGACCGTCGCCGATGCCTCGAAAAGGTGGTCCAAGCCATCGGAAGTGCTGACCAGATCAATCGCGCCCTTGCCGCGCAGGAATAGGGAAAGCTCCCATTCCGGCGCGGGGAAAAGCGGCAGCTCGACCACCGCCCGGAACGTCAAACCTGCCCCGATTTCAGTTGGAATTGCGCCCACGTCCTCGCCCTGCTCAATGCCTGCGACGGCGGCGGCGCTTCTTCTTCGCACCCCAGCCGGTCTTTTTCGAAGCTTGGCTCTTTTGGGGTTCTGTTTCCTCTGGCGGATTTCCTTCGACCGCCTCCGCATCGGGCGAGATCTCGACGGCTTCGGCCTCGATTTCCTGCCCCTGCTCTTCCAGCGACGCGACCAGGCGCTTGATGTTGGGCCGCAGGATGCGCAACGCCGCATAGGCATAGACGCGACAGTCAAAGGCTTCGTTGCGCGGGCGTACATTGTGCCATTCCCGAACCGCGAACCCCTTCACGTACCGGGTCCGCAGCGCCTCGGCGGTGAACATGTCGAACCACGCCGGGTCTCGCTTATGTGGGAAATGGCAATAGCCCGGACCCGGATCACTGCGCCGCGCCCGCTGGGCGACCACGACTTTCGCCTCATCGACGCCGATGGAATGCAGGTAGACCGGGCGCACGCCCCGCTGTTTTACCTTCGACGGCTGCGTGACGATGGGACGGCCCCAGCCGCCGACGCCCTTGATCGCCCAGACCTTGCGACCAAGGCGCTTGCGGGCGTAATCATAGGCCGCTTGCGTGCGCCCGCCCTCGCCGCCGGTATCGAGACAGGCGGCAGAGATCCGCAGCTCGGCGCCGCTTTCGTGCTCCCACGTCTCCGAAAGCAGCTCGTCAAGTTCGTCCCAGACGTCCTGTTGCAGTGGATCGCCCCACAACACCCGGTAATCGACCGACCAGGATTCCTCTCCAAGCCCCCAGCCGACGACTTCGACCTCGAGCCGGTCGTTTTGCATATCGACCCCGGCTGTCAGAACACCTGCCCCCATCGGCACCGGCGCTGCGAATTTCTCTGCCCGCTCCATCAGCACCGACGCCTCGAGCTTGTCGCCTTCCTCTTCCCATGTCTCAGCGAGCGAAACGTTCACAAAGGTTTGCAGATCCCCCGCAGCCTTTTTGTCGAGGAAGGATTGCACGATGTCCTCGAGCCTGCGGAAACAGGAATAGAGCTCCGACAGATGATAGGATGCATGGCCGCGAAATGGCTTGCTGGCGATCCAGCCGCCGCCGTCGCGTTCGGCATTGCGGATCGCGGCCACACGCTCGCCATCGCTCCAAACGGTCCCGCAGCCCTCACCGGCGCAGAGATAGCCGGCTGTTTCCGCCAGGTGCAGCCCGTCGGCGTCTTTGTCCCATGTGACCTGTGACCAGTTCAGCCGTTGCATGTGCCCGCAATGCGGACAGAGCACGTAAAAATAACGCTGATCACCTGCCTCAAACGACTTTTCGATCCAGCTACCGCCCTTGATCGTTGGCGTGCTGATTTCCAGCAGGAGGCGCTGATCGCCAAAGGTCGCCGCCCGCTGCCATAGCAGGCCGACCGGGTGGCCTTCGTTCGTCCGGTCGTAACCGTCGGTTTCGTCGCAAACGATGAACGGCGCCGACCGGCCGCGCATGGTCTTCGGAGAACCCGACCAACTGAACATGAGAAACCCGCCCGGGTAACTTTTCATGCGCTGGTTATTCACGCCCTGCCGCCCGCGTGGCTTGGCGATCAGCTCGGCAAGGTCTTCGTTCTCTTCAACAAGCGGGTTGAATTTCGTCTCGAGCCATGTGGTCAGATCGCCTTGGCTCGGCTGCATCATCATTTGCGAAACAGGATTGAACCCGATGCGATAGGCCTGCGCCGCAAGCGCGGTCTGCGTCTTGCCGACCTGCGCGCCCCACATAAGCGAGATCCGGTTGCACCGCGGATCTGCGGTCATGTCGATCACTTCGCGCTGATAAGGCGCGTTGTCGAACCGCATCTTGCCGGGAACGGCATTGCCGATGGGGATCTTGATATTTTCCTCGGCCCATTCCGACGGCTTGAGGTTCGGCGGCGGGCGCAGAAACGCACGGGCGCGCCGGGCGCTGCGGACAACGGCCCGCGCATTGGAGAAGTCAGCCCGGGCGTTCACGCACTGTCGGCCCCCCCTTCGGCCTCTTCCTCGTCGTCGTCTTCGTCGAGATCCGCCTCGGTGATCAGATCAGTGTCGGCCAGCGCCTCGAGCACCTGGTCGACCTCGTCCAGCACAACCGCCTTGATCTGCGTCTCGTCGCTCTCACCGATCAGGCGCCGCGCGGCCCGGCTCGGCAGAACATTGCGGATACCGGCGCGCACCTCGCCAAATGCTTTCGCGAGGGCGCGGTCGAACTGCTCGACCGGCACCAGCTCGGCCTTGGCCCGGGCGAGATCCAGCTCGGCTTGTTCGGTTTCCGCTGCCAGCTTGCGCAGTACAAGCTGGTCTTTGGTCGCCATTTCGGGATGGCTCGCCTGCGCCCGGATATCATCATCGCGCCAGCTTCGAACCTCGGCGGTATTGAATTTCCAAGCCCGGCCGCGCCCGCCGCGCTGCACCACGGGACAGCCGCGCCGAACCCACTCATCTACCGTCGGCAGCGACACGCCGTTGATATTGGCAAGATCGGCCCGGTTTACTTCCTGACCTTTGCTTTTGTTTTTCTTGTCAGCCACTTGCGCCCCCTGGAAACAATTTTCGAACCCTGCCCCGCAATGCGGTCGTTTTTACTTTTCAAAATCGCTTTGTCGTTTTTTGTCAGAGGCTTGCGCGATCTATATAATAAACAACCCCCTCGCCCGGCCCCACGCACAAGTAAATTTTGGCGCATCACACTACCCACAGGCCTTACCCCCCGGGGAAGGACCCGCGAAAAGGTCTGGCGATCATGCTGAACAGCGCCGCGCCCATCTGCTGCGGTGTCGGCAGCAGCCAGCCGACAAGGGCCACCAAGAGCAGCCATGCGGGCGGATCTTCGCGCACGATAACTGTCTCGACGCTCTCGCTCCTGACCCGCGTATCGCCTGCGCTCTGCTCTATGCTGCGCGCCTGCGTGCCCTCTATCCTCTGGTCGCTGAACGTGGCCTGCCCGACGGTCTGGGCATTGGTGCGGCCAGCCTGGACGTTTGCCGCCACGTTCGGCCCCCCGCCAAGCGCCCCGCCCACGATCCCTGCCACCTTGGCGCAGGACGCCAAAGCCGCACAGATCAGCAGGAGGGGCAGCCACCGCATCAGGCGTCACCCGCCAAGGCTTCGAGACACATGGTGCGTTCTGACAGGCGCCGGTTCGTCAGGCCGCGTATCACCCGCCCGCCGCCCCGGTTCCAGCGAGGCAACTCATGGCAAGCCCCTACCAAGTCGCCTGCATTTGCCTTGCGCACGAGCGTTGACCGGCAAGCCGCCCCCGTGCCCACGTTGTAGGACCACGACACCAGCGCGATTTTCATGCCGACCGGAACGTCTGCGGTAAGACACTGGTCAAGCGCATACTCATAAGACACGATTGCCAAGGCCAACATGTCATCGCATTCCGCTTGCGTGTATCTATCGCCCGGCTGCACCCCTTTGGTTTCGCCGTAACAGACCGTCCACACGCCAACCACGTCCTGATAAGCCGTGGTGCGCAAACCCTCCCATTGCCCCACGAAAGCGACGGCAGATGCCAAAGCAACGCCACCGGCGCCAATAATGCCGACACTGCGCCGTGACACCGCACCGGACGTATCCCGCCGGAACTCGCTCAACACATCAGATAGCCCAGCCTGCGCGATCAGCCGCGCGGGGATTGCAAGAGCGTTGATCACGGCCGCCACAGCAGCAAAGACCAGCGGGTCGACGCCAAGAAGCCCGGGCGACACCAGCGAAAGGAAGACCGGCACCGCAGACACGACGCAGGCGATCACGATCAGGCGCACCGACCAGGCGCCCTTAGCGGTCTGTTTCCAATTTTGAATGAGCTGCATGGGAATAATCTCCTATCGCCCCAGATCGGGGCATTGCCCCTGTTATCTGCGGTTAAGGATGTCGCGGATCTCGCGCACGTCCGTTCTGACTTGTGCGAGATCTTCCCTATCTTCGGCGCGCTGCCGGTCGCGGTCTTCAAGCGACTTTTGCAGGATTTCGATTTGCTTCTGATTGGTAAAAATCCGCCGCACCAGCCAAACACCGCCCGATGCCGCGCCGGTGATACCGGTCACCAATAGCCCGGTTGATGCCTGTTCAATGCGTTCGATAAGCGTCATGCGCGCGACCCTCTGCCCTTTTCTGGCAAGGTCGCGCGTTTAGGTTGTGATTTCCTCTGGCGGTTTTTCCTGCGAGCCCCAGCTTGTAGCTGGACGAACAGGGGCCAAGCTTGAGGAAACGATTTTACCCTCTGCGTCTAGGATCATCTCTGCCGACATTTCCCGCGTTCCGAGATCAATCCCGACGATCATCTCGCTCTTTCCCATTGCCGCCGTTATCACGAACCGAACCGGATCGCGCAGCGGCGCCTGAATTTCTCTCCGCACCATGGTCACCCCCTACGCATCGTCAAAGTGTTCGAAGACAACGCGGGCGAGGTACATCCCGGCAAAGGCGACCCAGAACAGCGGCCACAGCAAGCAGATCCAGAAGTCGAGGGTCGCGTCTCCTGTGTAACTATCGCCGAAGGTGCTAGGATTTCTTTCCCCAAGGATGGTAATAGCCATGCCCGTGAAGAACGCGCCAAAGAACCAGA
Organism: Phaeobacter sp. CAU 1743; assembly: GCF_039839315.1. Taxonomy (NCBI): domain Bacteria; kingdom Pseudomonadati; phylum Pseudomonadota; class Alphaproteobacteria; order Rhodobacterales; family Roseobacteraceae; genus Phaeobacter; species Phaeobacter sp. CAU 1743. The sequence continues at coordinate 63,424 of NZ_JBDOQR010000022.1, forward strand.
GGACGAACAGGCTGGAATAAAACAACATACCAGCCCCCTATTTCTTCGCGGTTTCGGCGCCAGTGATTTGCCGCAGAATTAGTATCATAGCCACGAGAACCCAGGTGATCGGCCAGAACGCAATCATCATAAGGCACACCCCTGGCGCATCCGATCTAATCTGGTCCCTCTCATATCCGACGGCAAACAGGGCTGCTGTAGCAATGGCGCCGAACAGCCAAACCCCAAGTAAAATCCACATTTTTCGTCTCCCTATCCAAGCTTATCGCGCCAATATTCCGCCTGATCCAGCAGGCCTTGCGCGGTCTTAATCTCGATTCCCATTTCCTGCGCGATCTCTGAAATAGACGCGCCTGCATCCCACTGGCGGAGCGCGTGATCAGCCATGTACGCCTTGCGCAGCCCGTGACAGCTCGGCAGCTCGAGGATGCAATGGGCGTGGCTCTTGCTCAGCAGGAGCGCAGCCTCGACGCCGATCATGGCGGCGATCCGGTGGTCCTCTTTCATGTCGCCCGGAACATAGAGCTGGCGGCGCCATCTACGCCCGCCGGTCTGGCGCGTTCCCTCGACCAGGCGCACGGCGTTTCTGCGGCCGATCACCTCGGCAATCTCCTGCACGCTTTCGGGCAGCGGTACGTTCTTCCCGCGCTCGGCGGCGAACTCTGCCAGCGGATAGCGCACGACGGCAGGCAAGTCGGGTTGAAACAGCGTTGGCACCGATGGCGACGGCTGACGCTGCCCAGCGCGTTGCGCCTGGTCGAGAAGCTTCCGCAGGTTCGCGTTCTCGTGTTTCAGGTCCTCGACGATCCCCATGGGTTACCCCTTGGCCTTGGTGATATGGATCTCGATTCCCTGCGCAGCGAGGATCGCCTTTTTCAGGTTGAAGACTTCGGTTTCGTGCCCCTTACGGTCCTCGATCACGGTAATGCCCAGCGCGTTATCGACGTAAACGAAATCCGCCTTGTAAACCCGCTGTTGTTTCCCGCTGTCTGTCATGATCGGCCCATCCCGCCCGATCAGCCCGATAGCGACCTGACGGCGCAGGCCGCAGATCTTGCCTGCCGATTGCAACAGCTTCAATTCCTCCCAGCGCTGGGCCTCTGTCTTGCTGTCGTGGGTGATGCCGTCTGCCGTGGTGGTCCTTTCTGTGCCGCGCACCCGGCGGCGGTCCTCTTTGGTGGCTGTGAAGTGCTGGTCCCGATACTGCTCAACCGTCATGCGTTCTGTCATGCTGTAACCCCTCTGCGTTTCTTGGCTTCGTCTTTCATCTTGGCGGCAAGCTCCTGCTCGAAGAACTCCGCAAGGGTAATTGTCTCGATCCATCCGCTGTGCTTGCCGGTGGCCGTGCCACGGGTGCGGGGTGCGAGGCCAAGATTGCGGCGGCGGGTGGCGACGCACGATCTGTGCCCGTATCCGAAATACTCACCCATTTCCGCGCAGGACACGCCCGCGTTCCACATGCGCGCGAACAGGTCGGCGTCACTCATGCACCGGCGCACCTTGTCACGGCTGGGAAGGCCCAGCGTCTTCGCCTTGGCGCTAAGGGCCTGACGTGACACGCCCAGCGCCTCGGCGATCCGGGCCGTGGTGATATCGTGCCGCGCCCACAGGGGGGCCAGCGCTTCGCGGGTGATGTTTCTCAGAGTCTGATTCAAAACTTTTCGAGTGAATTCATTGTCTTGCGAGCATCCGCGTGACGCGGCGGATGTGTGCGATTGTGACCCAAGCTGCCGCGCTGGCGATGGATTTTTCCCAATCCTTCGA
>NZ_JBDOQR010000023.1:0-64060 GCF_039839315.1 Phaeobacter sp. CAU 1743
GTAACCGCTCCATTGTTACCACGGTGATTTGGCCTTGATGCGGTCGACCAGTTCAGCGTCATCGACGAAGTCTTCAAGGAACTCATGCCAGGTTTCGGTGGTTATACGGGCGTCGCCGATCATGTCCTTCAGCTCCGCGATGCCGTCGTCGGTCAGTGCGGTCACGGTTTCGTCAGCGCCGGCATATACACTGACGATGTTGCCATAGGTGAGGTTGTCGTCGTTGGAGATGATCGCTTCGAGAAGCTCGACGTCCTCGCCCAGCATTTTGGCGACATAGTCGATGGTGCAGACATGGGTCACCGCAGCCATCAGGCCGCCTTTGAGTGTGCAGCTGTCAGCGGCACCCAATTCCACGGCAGCAACTCATCCAGCCGGTTGACCTTATGATCGTGGATGCGGTCGAGAATGTCGGCAAGATAGGCCTGCGGGTCAAGACCGTTGAGCTTGGCCGTTTCGATGACCGTCATGGCGCGCGCGAGGGTTTCCGCGCCGGTGTAGGCTCCTGCAAATAGCCAATTCTTCCTTCCTATGCCAATCGGGCGCAGGGCGCGCTCGGCTGGATTGTTGTCGATGGCCACACGACCGTCCGTCAGGAAGAGACTGAATGCGTCTTCTCGACTGAGGCCATAGCGGAACGCCTTGGCCAGATCGCTCTTGCCTGGAATACGCAGGAGCTGCTGTTCGGACCAGGCAAAGAAGCTCACGACCTTTGGCTGGCTCAACCTTTGACGCGCGGCATGGCGGACGTCAGCGGGCTGGCCGTTGATGTCGCGCTCGATGTCGTAGAGTTTGCCGATCCGGTCGAGCGCCTCGCGGGCGATCTCGGACTTGGTTGAGGTCCAAAAATCATGGAAGTCACGCCGCAGATGCGCCCAACAAGCCGCCTCGCGCAACCGCGGCACGCCACCCGGTTCAGGCGCGTAAAGCTTGGCATAACCTTTGTAGCCGTCAGCCTGAAGGATGCCGTGCGCGTCAGCCAGATGGCTGAGAACGTGCTCCTCTTTCCAGTCTGGCGCAAACCGATAGACAGCGCCGGGTGGTGCGCCCCCCGCCCAAGGACGTTGGTCGCGCACATAGGCCCAGATCCGGCCTTGTTTGACCCCTTTGCCAAGCCCCTTGTCGCGCCTTGACCGGTCCAGCACACGGATTGGGGTATCGTCCGCATGGAGCAAATCGCTGCCCATGATGTCCGCCTCAATCCTCTCGATCAGCGGCGATAGAGTTTTCATCGCACGGCCGCACCAGCCCACAAGTGTGCTTTCGGGAATGTCTGCCCCCATGCGTTCAAATATCTCGTGCTGGCGATAGAGGGGAAGGTGATCGTCGAACTTTGAGACCAAAACATGCGCCAACAAGTTCGGGCCCGCCATGCTGCCCGGGATCGGACGGCTTGGCGCGGGCTCTTGCACCATCTTTTCGCAACGACGGCAGGACTTCTTGATCCGGGCGATCTGCACAACCTTCATCTGCGCGGCGATCATGTCGAGAAGTTCGCTGACATCCTCACCCACGACACGTAAATCGCCACCACAGTCAGGACAGCAGGTGCCGGGATCAAGCTCATGGCGCTCGCGCAGGGTCGCATCAGACACACGCGGTCGGCGGCGCAAGGCGGGCGCAGAGGACTCATCACTGGCCGGTTCGTCCTGCCCTTCATCGATGGGCGCATCATCGTCTTCAGCCACGGCAACCAGCAAGTCTTCGAGCGCCAGTTCCAGTTGCTCGATCTCGCGTTCAATCTTTTCCGAGGATTTGCCAAAAGCCAGTTTCTGCAACTTGGCGATCCGCAAGCGAAGTGCCTGAACCAGTTGATCGTGGACGCGCAAGGTCGCTGTGATCTTGGCGTTCTCTGCCTGCAATTCCGCGATCATCGCCTTCAAAGCAGCGGGATCATCGGGGAGGTTTACAGCAGGTTTCGACATGCGCTTGATTACCAAAAAGTAAGTCGAAGCACCATATAAATAACGCATATACAGACCAAATTCACCCGACGCGCACAGGCGGAGCTCCCCAATCAGGACGCCGCCAGTCAATGCCCTCCCAGAGCATCGCGAGCTGCGCCGAGGTCAGGCGGGCGGAGCCATTCTTGGCGCTCGGCCAAGGAAAACGTCCGCGCTCAAGCACTTTATAATAAAGACAAAACCCCTGCCCATCCCAATACAGCAGCTTGATCCGATCACCACGCCGCCCCCGGAACGCAAACACCGCGCCACTGGTCGGTTTTTGGCGCAACACATCCTGAGTAAGTGCCGCCAACCCAGCGATCCCTTTGCGCATATCCGTAACCCCACAAGCCAGATACACACGCCCACCGGTGCCAGGACCGATCATGCGATTTCAACCGCCCGGATCAGCCCAGTCAGCGCGACCGGGTCGATTGCGCTGTCAAAATGCAGACAGCGACCACCCCGCAAACGCACTTCAACTGCGGTCGGTTTGGACGGTTCGACGACTGTGGGCTGCGCGACCAGTGCTGCATCTGCGACGGGAACGTCCAACGGATAAAAGAGAGCCCCTGCATCAGGCGACCAAAGACCTTTCTTCTTCAGGTCGTGCCGCCATGCGTAAATCTGTTGTCGCCTGATCTCATGGCGCTGCGCCACCTGGGTCACGCTCGCTCCACCGACACCAACCGACATGACAATCTCGAGCTTTTCGTCGTCATGCCAGAAGCGCCGCCGCTCCACTCCAAGAATTTCGCCACGCATCGCAGACCCCGCATAAGAGACGTCGCTAGAGACGTCATTAAACACGTGTCTTAGATCAAAAACCAATCTTCAGGCAGGCGGTGCCAATGGAGCGGTTACACAGATGCCGATCTTGCGCCCGTTTGAATGGACCCGGAACAGCCCGAAATCGAGCACAAAGAGGCGCACAGGGCGGCCTTTCAGCAGGCCGCCCTGTGCGATGGGTTCAACAGTTCCGATTTCCGCCATGGTCGTCAGGCCACCCGGTTGGCTGAGGCCGCCAGCAAGTGGCGCGTATAGTCGTGACTGGAGCGGTCGTTGCGCATGTCGTCGATGCTGAGGATCTCGACGATCTCGCCGTTTTGCATCACCGCGGCCCTGTCACACATATGAGCCACCACCGCCAGATCATGAGAGACCATGATGTAGGTCAGGTTATGTTCTTTGCGCAAGTCACTCAGAAGGTTCAGGATTTCAGCCTGAACCGACACATCCAGCGCCGAGGTCGGCTCGTCCAGAAGCAGGATCTCCGGCTCTGGCGCCAGGGCGCGTGCAATCGCCACACGTTGGCGCTGACCACCGGACAGCTGGTGCGGATAGCGAAAGCGGAAGGCCGGGCCAAGACCCACATCCCGTAGCAATTGATCCACCCGGTCGTCGATATCCGTGAACCCGTGCAGGTGCAGTGTTTCCGACAGAACCTGATCCACCGATTGGCGCGGATGCAAAGAGGCATAGGGGTCCTGAAACACCATCTGCACGGTCCGATAGAAGGTCCGGTCGCGTTTACGTCCCAGGTCCTGCCCGGCGACATGCATATGTCCTTCCCACTGCGGAGCAAGACCGGTCAGCGCCTTCAGGATGGTCGATTTGCCCGACCCGCTTTCGCCGACAAGACCGAAACTGGCGCCCTTTTCAACGGTGAAACTGGCGGATTTGACCGCCTGAAACAGGTCGTGGTGATCGCCGAAATAGACGCTCAGGTCCTCAACTTTCAGCGCAATGTCTTTGGATGCGACGCTCATGTGCGGGCCTCCACGCTGGGGGCATCGCGCCAAGCGGGATCCCGTTGCAGCACATCCAGCCGCGCGCGCGGTGCATCGAACCGGGGCAGGGAGCCGAGCAGACCCCGGGTATAGGGGTGCTGCGCCTCGTGCAGCTTGTCAGCTTCGCAGACCTCGACAATGCGCCCGGCATACATGATTAGCACCCGGTCGCAGAATTGCGACACAAGGTTCAGATCGTGGCTGATGAAGATCAACCCCATGCCGCGGTCCTTCACCAGCTTGTCCATGATCGACAGGACCTGCCCCTGAACCGAGACGTCGAGCGCGGAGGTCGGTTCATCCGCGATCAGGATTTCGGGGTTCGGGATCAGCATCATGGCGATCATGATGCGCTGCCCCATGCCGCCGGACATCTCGTGCGGGTAGGCTTTCATCACCCGTTCGGGATCGCGGATCGACACCGCCTCGAGCATCTCGATGGCCTTCGCGCGCGCCTCGCTGCGCGAGGATTTCGCGTGCAGACGGTGGGCTTCGATGATCTGATCGCCAATGGTCATGACCGGGTTCAGCGAGAACTTGGGGTCCTGCATCACCATCGAGATTTTTTGCCCGCGCACTGCGCGCATCTTGCTTTCGCTCAGATCCATAAGATTCTGACCATGAAGGGAAATATGGTCAGCCTCGATTACCCCAGGCGGGCGGATCAGGCGCAGGATGGCGCGGCCGGTCATGGACTTTCCCGAGCCGCTTTCGCCAACGATGCCAAGCCGTTCCTTGCCCAGCGAGAAGGAGATGCCGCGCACAGCTTCGACCACGCCGTTGCGGGTGGGGAATTTCACCCAGAGGTTCTTTACGTCCAGAAGCGTGCTCATGAGGCGCTGTCCTTTGGGTCGAGTACATCGCGCAGGCCATCACCCAGAAGGTTGAAGGCAAGCGAGACGGTGAAAATGGCAAGGCCTGGCATGGTGGCAACCCACCAGTGATCCAGAATGAACCGTCGCCCTTCGGAGATCATCGCGCCCCATTCCGGGCTGGGCGGCTGCGCGCCAAGGCCGAGAAAGCCAAGGCCGGCAGCGGCCAGGATGATCCCGGCCATATCCAGTGTCACCCGCACGATCAGCGAAGAAATACACAGCGGCCAGATGTGTTTGATGATGATCCGCAAGGGGCCTGCGCCTTGCAGACGAATGGCGCTGATATAATCCGAGGAGCGGATCGTCAGAGTCTCGGCGCGCGCCATGCGCGCATAGGGCGGCCAGGCCGTGAGGCTGATGGCGAGCACGGCGTTTTCGATGCCCGCACCCAGCGCAGCGACAAAGGCCAGCGCCAGAACCAGACGGGGAAAGGCGAGGAAGATATCGGTGATCCGCATCAGGATCACATCGACCCAGCCCCCGGCATAGCCCGACACGGTGCCCACCAGAAGCCCGGCGATGGGCGCGATCAGCGCCACCAGCGCAACGATATAAAGGGTGATCCGGGCGCCCCAGATCAACCGGCTGAGGATATCGCGGCCAAGGGAATCCGTCCCCAGAAGGTGCCCCTCGCTGCCCAGCGGTTGCAGGCGGTTGCCAAGATCCTGAACGAAAGGATCATGCGGGGCGATGAGCGGCGCAAAGATCGCCAGCGCGATCAGGGCTACGATAATGGCAAGGCCCGCCATGGCCATATGGTTGGATTTCAGCGTCAGCCAGCCTTTGTATACGGCTGCCCAGCGGGCCTGCCGACGCGAGGTTGGCGTATCTGACAGAAGCCAGTCGCGCAGCGTTCCGGTTTGACTGCTCATTTGGACCTCGGATCAAAGACTTTGTAGAGAAGGTCGGAAAACACGTTCAGGCAGATGAACACGAGGCCCACCACGACGGTTCCGCCCAGAACGGCGTTCATATCCGCAGACAGCAGCGCGGTGGTGATATAGCTGCCGATCCCCGGCCAGGAGAAGATGATCTCGGTCAGCACCGACCCTTCAAGAAGGTTGGCATAGCTCAGCGCGATCACCGTGATCAGTTGCACCCGGATGTTGCGGAAGGCGTGGTGCCAAACCACGGCCCATTCGCTCATGCCTTTGACGCGGGCGGTGGTGACATATTCGGCCGATAGCTGCTCCAGCATGAAGGAGCGCGTCATGCGGCTGATATAGGCAAGGCTGTAATATCCCAGGATCGAGGCAGGCAGAACGATATGGGAAAAGGCATCCCAGAAGGCACCCCAGTCACCGGCGAGGATGGAATCCAAGAGGATCATGCCAGTGACGACGGGGATCATGTCCTCGTAGAAGATGCCCTGACGCCCGGGTCCACCGACCCAGCCCAGAATGCCGTAGAACAGCAACAGGCCCATCAGGCCCAGCCAGAAGATCGGCATCGAATAGCCCACAAGCGCCACGACGCGGGCGATCTGGTCGATCCAGCTGCCGCGTTTCACCGCGGCCACGACGCCCAGCGGCACGCCCAGAAGGCAGCCAAAGAGAATGCCGATTGTGGCGAGTTCAAAGGTCGCCGGAAAGACGCGGACGATATCATCGGCAACGGGCCGTGCGGTCAGCAGCGATGTCCCGAAGTCGCCGCGCAGCACATCGGAGACATAGTAGAAAAACTGTACGATCAGGGGCTTATCCAGCCCAAGTTCAACAAAGACGGCATCGTATTGCGCCTCGGTGGCGCGTTCGCCGACCACCGCCAGAACCGGATCGATGGGCATCACGCGACCAATCACAAAGGTCACGAACAACAGCCCGAGCATGGTGATGGAAATGGACAGAAGGGTGACCAGCACGCCTCGCAGCCATGCCGGAAGAGGCAGCCGTGGCTGCCTCTTCACATAGGTGTTCGACGTGGTCATTTACTTGGTCACGGACCAGTAGGAGACCGCGGTGATGGCGCCGCCAAGGCTGAGACCTTCGACGTTTTCGGCCACACCGGCTTGCTCCACCTTCTGGAACATCACCGCAAAGGGCGAGTTGTCGCGGAACTCGGCCTGGATCTCGTGATACATCTCGGCGCGTTTCTCGGTATCGCCTTCGACCACGGCGGCAGCCGTTTTCTCGGTCAGACCGGCGGTATCCCAGGCGTTACGCCAGGCCAGAAGACCGGTGGCGTTTGCCTCATCCGAATTGTCCGGGTTGTAGGCAAAGGTGCCTGCATTGGTATGGGGGTCAGGATAGTCCGGACCCCATGCGCCCAGATAGATGTCCAGCTCGCGCGCGCGGTATTTGCCCAGCACCTGCTTGCCGGTGCCGACTTCGAGGTTCAGCGTGATCCCGGCCTGCGCAAAGGTGTTCTGCAGCGACTGGCCGATTTCCAGACGTTCCTGCGCTTCGCGCACGCCCACGGTCAGCTCCATGCCATCAACGCCTGCCTCGGCCAGCAGTTCCTTGGCCTTGTCGAGATCCAGTGAGAAGGGGTTTTCGTTGACCGAGCCAAGATAGGTTTTCGGCAGGAAGTTCTGATGCACGACATAGGCGCCCTTCAGGAAGCTGCTTTCCATGCCTTTATAGTCGATCAGGTATTTCAGCGCCTGACGGACCTCGGGCTTGGACAGCTCGGGGTGCTTCTGGTTCATCGAGATATACATCAGACGGCCGCGCATCTCTTCGAGGATTTCAACACCATCAGCCGCGCGCACACCGTCCACATCCGACGGGTTCAGGTTGCGGGCCACGTCGATGTCACCGCGTTCCAGCATCAGGCGCTGGGTGGCGCTTTCCTGCACGTGGCGGACGATCACCCGCTTCATCGCCGGTTCACCGCCGTAAAAATCGGGGTTCGCGGTCAGGGTGACGCTTTCCTTCGGCTTCCAGCTGGTCAGGGTGTAGGGGCCGGAACCGGCAGAGTTGGTCGCCAGCCAGGTGTTGCCCATATCGCCGTCGACCTCGTTGGCCATGACGGTTTTCTCATCAACGATGGCACCGATGGTGGCGGTCAGACAGTTCAGCACAAAGGAGGTCGCGTAGCGCTTGTCAGTGGTGATGGAGACGGTGTTGCCGTCAACAACGATGGTTTCGTCGATATTCTCCGGGGTGAAACCGAACTGGGTGATGATGAAGGACGGGGTCTTGTCCAAGAGGACGACGCGCTTCAGCGAGAAAGCCACGTCTTCGGCGCGGACCGGGTTTCCGGACTGGAATTTCACACCTTCGCGCATGGTGAAGGTGATGGTGCGGCCATCCTCGGAAACGGTCCAGCTTTCGGCCAGATCGGGCTGATATCCTGCATCCAGATTCTCGGGGTCGAAGTTCACCAGCTTGCCATAGACATTGCGCAGGACATCAGAGCCCGCGAATTCAAAGCTTTGCGCCGGATCCAGCGTGGTGATGTCGTCGATCCGGTTGGCGATCACCAGCATATTGTCGGGTGTTGCTGCCATGGCGGGCAGGGTGGTCAGACCCAAAGCCAGGCCAAGCGCGGCCGTGCCCATCAGACGTGTCATAATTGTCATTTGTAAACTCCCTGTTTTTATTAGGTTTTTTGTTTTGCCTTGCGGCGGCCCAGTCAGGCGACGCTGGTGTGGCCCCAGGTCTTGTCGAGGACCCGCATCCAGTTGCCGTGACAGAGTTTCGTGATCAGCTCCGCATCATAGCCCCGCGCCTGCATGGCGCTACGCAGGTGCGGCAGACCGGCGATCGTGCTGATCTTGGCCGGAACAGTGGCGCCGTCAAAGTCAGACCCAAGTCCGACCCGATCTTCGCCCAGCTGTTCCATCAGATAGTCAAGTTGTTTGATCATCTGGTCAATAGGTGTGTTTTCATCCATCCGCCCGTCTTCGCGGAGGAAGGCCACGGCGAAATTGAGCCCCACGATACCATCGCTATCGCGGATCGCGTGCAGCTGCCGGTCGGTCAGGTTGCGGCTGTGCGGGCTGATGGCGTGGGCATTGGAATGGGTGGCGACCAGCGGAGCGTCGCTGTGTTTTGCGACGTCCCAGAACCCCGCCTCGTTCAGGTGAGAAAGATCAACAAGGACCCGCAAGTCATTGCATTTCTTGATCAAGCGGATTCCGTCTGCCGTCAGTCCCGGCCCGGTGTCCCCGGTTGACGGGTATCGGAACGGCACGCCGTGGCCAAAGATGGTTTCCCGGCTCCACACCGGCCCAAGCGAGCGCAGGCCAGCGGCATAAAGAACGTCCAGCATGTGGAAATCGGGGTCGATGGCCTCGGCGCCTTCCATATGCATCACGGCAGCCAGCTTGCCTTCTGCCATGGCAGCGCGGATCTCATCGGTGCTGCGGCAGATGGCCAGCGCGCCTTCCCGCTCAAGCTTGATCAGGATGGAGGCCTGCGACAGGGCAACCCGGCTGGCTGCGGGCCAATCGACCATTTCTGGCAGGGGCAGATCATAGGCGGGTTTGTCCATCTCGGTTTCATCCAGAGATGTGTTCTCGTTTGAAACATAAATGGCAAAGAAACCGCCGCCAAACCCGCCCGCGCGTGCCTTTTCCATATCAATCTGGTTTCCGCCGTTGCCCAGAAATCCATCGGGACCGGCGGAGACTGCGCCGCTATGAATGCGCAGCAGAAGATCGTTGTGGCCGTCAAAGATGAGGGGGGCAGTCATGAAGGGTCCTTCGGCTCAGAGAATATCGGTGAATATTGGATTCAATAACCGGCAGCCTTCCGTCACACGTCGCAAATGTCCAGAGGAAAAGCCGACCGCGAGGGCTTTGGGATCACCTCTCAGATATCTTTGAGGCCATAATCAGCAAAGGCCTCCATGACCTTGGCCATTTCATCGCCGTTCAAAATATGGGGCTGTCCAACCGACAGGCTGGTGACGTAGCCTTTGGCCAGTGTTTCCAGCTCCACCATGCGCCACAGCGCCCGGTTTAACGTGTCCGCGATGACAACCGCACCATGATTGGCCATTAGGCAGGCTGCCCGATTTTTTAGCGATTTCAGAACATTGTCTGACAGTTCTGCAGTGCCGAACAGGGCGTAGTCTGCCACCGGAACCGTATCGCCACCAAAGGCGCCGATCATGTAATGGCAGGCTGGGATCTCGGTCCGGTTCATCGCCAGCGCGGTGCAATTGACGGGATGCGCGTGCACGACCGCGTTGACGGCGGGCTTTTCACGCAGAATATCGCGGTGGAACCGCCATTCCGAGGAAGGCTTCATTTGTCCGGGCGCCGGGGCGCCGTCGTCCAGCGGCATGGCAACGATCATCTCCGGCGTCATTCGGGCGTAATCCACGCCCGAAGGGGTGATCAGCATCTGGTCCCCGACCCGCACCGAGATATTGCCCGAGGTGCCCTGATTGATCTGCTGGCGCTCCATCGACAGGCAGGCGTCGATGATGGCCTGCCGCAGCTCGGGCGTGTCGGCGTAGGGCGCCGCGCTCATGCCGGATCGCCAGAGGTTGCAAACTCCGGAAATAGCCCGGCAAGCCCCTCGGCGCTGGCATCGCAGACGCCGCGTTCGGTGATCAGCCCGGTGACCAGACGGCTGGGGGTCACGTCAAAGGCGGGGTTGCCGACGCCGCTGTCTTTCGGCGTGACCTCAACCGTACCGATCATACCATCCGGCAAGGCGCCCTGAACATGACTGACTTCGCGGCCTGCGCGTTCCTCGATCGGGATCTCGCGCACGCCATCGGAAACCGTCCAGTCGATGGTCGGCGAGGGCAGTGCGACGTAAAAGGGCACACCGTTGTCGCGGGCGGCCAGCGCCTTCAGATAGGTGCCGATCTTGTTGCAGACATCGCCGTTGCGGGTGGTTCGGTCAGTGCCGGTGATCACCATGTCCACCTGTCCGTGCTGCATCAGATGGCCGCCGGCATTGTCGGTGATATAGCTGTGGGAGATACCGTGGCTGCCGAGCTCCCATGCGGTCAGCGCACCCTGGTTGCGGGGCCGGGTTTCATCGACCCAGACATGGATATCCAGACCTGCATCATGGGCCTGATACATCGGGCTGGTGGCGGTGCCCCAATCCACGGTTGCGATCCACCCGGCATTGCAATGGGTCAGCAGACGGACAGGCTCGCCCGCCGGTTTCTTCGCGGCGATCTCTTTAATGATTTCAAGACCGTGCTGGCCGATCCTGCGGTTGATCTCGACATCCTCATCCGCAATGTCATGGGCCAGTTGCAGGGCCGCTGTGGCGCGATCTGTCTCTGCCATCGGACGCAGGGCTTTGCGGCAACGGTCCAGCGCCCAGCGCAGGTTGATGGCCGTCGGGCGTGTCGCGTTCAGCGCCTCCCAGGCTGCGTCCAGATTGGCATCCGAAGGGTCCAACCGTGCGGCCAGCGCCATGCCGTAGGCTGCGGTGGCGCCGATCAGAGGCGCGCCACGCACATGCATTCCGGTGATCGCCTCGCAGTACTCTGCCAGAGTCTCAAGCTGCTCGATCCGGAAATCATAGGGCAGCCAGCGCTGGTCGATGATCTGCAAAGCCTGTGCATTCTCTTCCCACCACAGGGACCGGTACGGGGTTCCGTTGACCTTCACGAGAGCCTCTTTCTGCCGGGACGGCTGGATTGGTGTGTTGGAACTTTTTTCGCGGAAAATACTGACCCTTGCAAGAGCGCGCCCATGGAGCCGCTCAATTGTGCCGGAAGTGGAAACCTGACGCAGGAAGAGGTCTTGCATTTCGGTGCGGCATTCTGCCACAGTTATGCGAATCCGGGTGGGTCTGGCTGAGAGCGGGGAAAATCCAACGCAGGGCGTCACATATGCGGGAAGATCGGTTTTTCAACCCTTTCGCCAAACGGCAGAGTTGACAGGCGCCGATGCGCGCCGGAAGCTGAGCTTTATCTATTGCATATGCAGACTTTAGCAAAAGAGTTGGGCGTTCCTGCCTGCTGAGCCAGACTGTTAAGTCTCCGGATTTTGATTGAGAGCTGACAGTCGCACAGAGGTGCAGAGTGTCACCAAGAATGAAAAAGGGAGTATAGAAACGATGAAACACGCAAAACTGTCCATCGGTGCGCTTGTGACCGCGGCCTTCATGGCTCCGGCAGCGCAGGCGCAGGAATTCATCACCATCGGCACCGGCGGTGTGACCGGCGTTTATTATCCGACGGGCGGCGCGATCTGCCGTCTGGTCAACAAGAACCGCAAGGAACACGGCTTCAAATGCGCCGTCGAATCCACCGGCGGTTCGGTCTACAACATCAACACCATCCGCGAAGGTGAGCTGCAGTTCGGCGTTGCCCAGTCCGACTGGCAGTACCATGCCTATAACGGCACCTCCAAATTCGAAGAGCAGGGCGCCTTTGAAGGTCTGCGCGCGGTGTTCTCGGTCCACCCGGAACCCTTTACCGTTGTGGCGCGTGCCGATGCAGGCATCACCAACTTTGACGATCTGAAAGGCAAGCGGGTCAACATCGGCAACCCGGGTTCCGGTCAGCGCGGCACCATGGAAGTTCTGATGGAAGCCAAGGGTTGGGGCATGGAAGATTTTGCTCTGGCGACCGAACTGAAGGCGGCCGAGCAATCCGCTGCCCTGTGCGACAACCAGATCGACGCGATGGTTTACACCGTGGGTCACCCCTCTGGCTCGATCCAGGAAGCCACCACCGCTTGTGACTCGGTTCTGGTCACCGTGGACGGTGAAGCCGTCGACAAACTGGTTGCCGACAACTCCTTCTATCGTACTGCGACGATCCCGGGCGGCATGTACCGTGGGTCTGACGAAGACACCAAGACATTCGGTGTGGGCGCGACCTTCGTGACCTCGACCGACGTGTCCGAAGACGCGGTCTATGCGGTTGTGAAATCGGTCTTTGAAAACTTCGACGCCTTCAAGAAACTGCACCCTGCTTTTGCCAACCTGAAGCCGGAAGAGATGATCAAGGACGGCCTGTCGGCGCCGCTGCATGATGGCGCTGCCAAATACTACAAGGAAATGGGCTGGATCGAGTAAGATCGGCCAATAACCAACAGGCGGGGCGCATTGGCGCCCCGCTTTGCGCCTGCCGGGCCTCTCATCGGTGATGGCGCCAATCACAATAGCCGGATCCCATATCAGGGCGTCCGCAGGGGAGATCATCCATGACATCCGATGCTCAAGGAAATCGACCGCTTAGCGAGGAAGAACTGCAGGAACTGGTCGCGTCCTCGGACGCCGGTGCGCGCAACCCCATTGGGGCTGTGGGCCTGTCTCTTGCACTTGTCGCCGTAAGCTGGTCGCTGTTTCAGGTCATTCTGGCCTCACCGCTTTCGAACTATCTGCTTCCGGGCGCCGTCAATAACAATTCACGGCTGATCCACCTGGCCTTCGCCCTGATGCTGGGGTTCATGGCTTATCCCGCCATGAGCCGGGAAAGCCGCAATCTGGTTGGCTTCTGGCTGGGACACCTGGGAACACTGCTGGGCATTGGTGCCTTTGGCGTGGCGGTGCTGTTGGCCATCGCGCCGGATATGTCGGTGTCGGTGGCGGTTGTCGTGTCGGCTCTGGTGGCGCTGGTGCTGGTGCTGCCGACCTATCTGAACGGATCGGGTATGGCGACGCGGCTGGAGAGCATGGCCAGCGCGCTTGGCATTTTCGCGGCGGTGGCACTACTGACCTATTGCGCGGTGGCGATCCTTGGGCAGTATCTTTTTGACGGTTGGAGCGGTTCTCTGGCGCTCTTTTCCATCGTGGTCGCGCTGATTGTAGCGGCCGTGATGGTTCTGGCCTACCTGCGGGAATGGGCCAATCCCGAGCCGGGTTTCGTGCCGGTGCAGGACTGGGTTCTTGCCGCTGCGGGCGTTTATGTGGCGGTCTATGGCTTCCTTAACTATCAAAAGATCGTCGACAGCGGCGGTCTGGCCGATGATGTCGACAAATTCTTTGCGCTGGCTGGGTTGATCATCCTGTTCGAAGCCGCGCGTCGCGCCCTGGGGCCCGCGATGGCAATCATTGCCACGATCTTCCTCGCCTATGTGTTCTTTGGCTCCTCTGACGTGGTGCCCGAAGTGATCCGCTGGAAAGGCGCCAGCCTGAAAAAGGCGATGAGCCATATGTGGATCACCTCCGAAGGTGTCTTTGGCATCGCCCTTGGCGTTTCCACCAAATTCGTCTTTCTCTTCGTGCTGTTCGGGGCGCTGCTGGATAAGGCGGGCGCCGGGAATTACTTTATCAAAATGGCCTTTGGCGCCCTTGGCCACCTGCGCGGTGGCCCGGCTAAGGCGGCTGTTGTCGGCTCAGCAGCGACAGGCCTGATCTCAGGCTCTTCCATCGCCAACGTTGTGACCACGGGCACCTTCACCATCCCCTTGATGAAAAGGGTGGGCTTTACCAATGAACAGGCCGGCTCGGTCGAGGTCGCCTCATCGGTCAACGGTCAGATCATGCCGCCGGTGATGGGGGCTGCGGCCTTCCTGATGGTTGAATACGTGGGGATTTCCTACGTCGAGGTCATCACCCATGCCTTCCTCCCGGCTGCAATTTCCTATGTCGCGCTGGTCTATATCGTGCATCTGGAGGCGGTGAAGCGGAACATGCCGACGCTGGGCAACCGGGTGGTCTCCATGGGCCGCACAATCGGAGGTATGGCGGCGTTTTTCGCGGGTTTCGCGGCGCTGTGTTACGGCGTGCAATATCCCGTCGGTTGGGTGATTTCGCTGATGCCCGAAGCCTCTGGCACAGTCTTGTCGCTGCTGGTGGTTGCGGCCTATGTGGCGTTGCTGAAGCTCGCTGCCGGGGTCGAGGATCTGGTGCCGGACGATCCCAATGCCGAGGATGTGGAGCTGCCGGATGTGGGCAAGATCTATAAGGCGGGGCTGCATTATCTGCTGCCGATCATCGTACTGGTCTATTTCCTGATGATCGAACAGAAATCGCCCGGCCTGTCGGCCTTCTGGGCGACGGCCCTGCTGTTTGTGATCCTGTTGACGCAGAAACCGCTCAAGGCCCTGTTCCGGGGACAGTCCAACCTTGCCTTCAACTTCATGGATGGGGTGAGCGATCTGTGGCACGGCATGATCGACGGTGCCCGCAATATGATTGGCATCGCCCTGGCAACCGCGACAGCGGGTGTGATCGTGGGCACCGTGACGCTGACGGGCGTGGGGCAGGTGATGTCCGAACTGGTGGAGTTCCTGTCTGGTGGAAACCTGATCCTGATGCTGATCATGGTCGGCCTTCTGTCGCTGGTTCTTGGCATGGGGCTGCCGACCACGGCGAACTATATCGTGGTTAGCTCGCTGATGGCCGGTGTCGTGGTAGAGCTTGGCGCGCAATCGGGGCTGATCGTGCCGCTGATCGCGGTGCATCTTTTCGTCTTCTACTTCGGTATTATGGCCGATGTGACACCGCCTGTGGGCCTTGCCAGCTTTGCTGCGGCGGCTGTCTCCGGCGGCGATGCGATCCGCACAGGTTTCGTTGCCTTCTTCTACTCTCTGCGCACCGTGGCGCTGCCCTTTGTGTTCATCTTCAATACCGATCTGCTGTTGATTGATGTGACATGGGCTCAAGGCATATTGGTGGCCATATCGGCGACCATCGCGATCTTGGTCTTTACCGCCGGGACGATGGGTTATTTCCTGACCCGCAGCCGCATCTACGAAAGCGTGCTTCTGGTTCTTGTGGCCTTTGCCCTGTTCCGTCCGGATTTCTTCATGAACCGGATCATGCCCCCCTTTGCCGAGGCGGCCCCGAGCGAACTGGTCGAGGTGCTCTCGGCTTCTGAAGCAGGGCAGGAATTGCGCCTGCGCATCGAAGGTCCCGATTTTGACACTGGCGGCGCGGCTTCCACAACGCTGGTGATCCCGTCGGATGGCTCCGGCGATGGTCTGGCCATGGCCGAGGCAATCGGTCTGGTGCTGTTGCCTGAAGACGGGCTGATGAAACTGGACGCGCCTGGTTTCGGTACCCCGGCAGAAGAGGTCCTTGGCAGCTTTGATTTCTATGGCGATGACCCGGTTCAGGTCACTGAGATCAAGGCGCCGCAGGATCAACTGCCCAAGGAGCTGATCTTTATCCCCGCATTGCTGTTGCTGGCCTTGGTGGCCATGATGCAGCGCGGTCGCGCCAGCAAGGAAGGAGTACCGGCATGAGCAAATCCGTTCTATGTGCGCTTGAACTGAGCGATGCGGCGCTGGACCGCAAGGTGCTGGAACAGGCGGCGCGGCTCGCTGCGCTGGATGATGCCCAGCTGGATGTGGTGAATGTCCTGCCGGATTTCGGCGAAAGCTGGGTCTCCGGCTTTTTCGAAGAGCATCACCACGATAAGGCGGTCAAGGACACTACTGCGCATCTGCGGGACCTCTGCGAAGAGGTTCTGGGCGCGGAGCGGAACGCCAAGGTGCGCCATGTGGTCGCCACCGGCACCGCCTATCAGGAAATCCTGCAAGTGGCGGCAAAGGCGGGAACCGATCTGATCGTGATCGGCGCGCATAAGCCCGACCTCAAGGATTACCTGCTTGGCCCCAACGCCGCGCGGGTAATCCGGCACAGCGACTGTTCGGTCTACGTGGTTCGGTAGATCTGCGGTCTAAAGCTGAGTACGACAGATCAGAGGCGCCTGCTTGTGGCGCCTCTTTTCACGCCTGACAGCTACTCACCAGGCTCATAACCGGTCATCTCCAGGTAGCCGCGACCGTTGTGGCTGCCGCTGACCCGCACAGGCCCCTCCCAATAGGGAAAGGCGGTGCCCATCCAGCTTTGCGGGTTCAACGCCTCCACGGTTGCTGACAGCTCCTGCTCTGGCAGCGAGATCTGCCAGCGTGTAGGAACCGAGCGGCCCGCGACGCTGCCATAATCCAGCGGCTGCGCCGAGAAGGCGCCATCGGGCAGGGCGCGGGGGCTGCCATCGGCAGCAATCCATGTGCCGGATGTGAAATCGCCGCCCGCGCCGCGCAGGACGAACCCCATCAGTTTTTCACCGCTGTCAAAGGACAGGGAGAACCAGTCCCAGCCGGTCTGATCCTCATCAAGCGGCTGACTGGACCATTCCCGGTCGAGCCAACCGTGGCCGGTGACGGCCACCGGGCCGGAGGGCAGGATCAACTGCCCCTCGATCCGGTAGCCGGGCTGCGAGTAGTAATGGCTCGCCTGTCCGCTGGCGGATTTGACCGAATATCCATCCGCGCCATGCAGCACGAGCGGCGTGTCGACCGAGAGCTGTAGATCATAGGAAAACTCCATTCCGCTGGCGCGGAGGCTCAACTGGTCGATGCCGACGCCGGTCCCTCGCATATGCCAATCGTCGATCCAGGCGTTGAACGGATCTGCAGTGACCCCGGCCTGTCCGATACCGCCGCGCGCCAGACGTTCGGCAAAGTAATGCTGCCGTTCGGTGGTGAGGCCAGCATGCCCCATCCAGATCTGCGGGCTGTCCCAGCCCGATCGCTCTCCGGGGGCCAGTGCAGAGCGGAACAGGGTCCACTGAATGCCGTAGTCTTGTCCGTCCGCACCTTGAAGATTAGCAGTCAAGTACCACCATTCAATGCGAAAATCGGGGTGAGGGCCGTGGTCGCGCGGAAAGCTGAGCGCGGTGCCCGGTTCGGGGATGGCGAATCCCTCTGCCTCGGTTCCAAGGCCCGCGAAACCCTGCGCCCGCAGCAACATGGGCGCAAGGGTCAGGCCGAGCGTCAGGAGAACGGCAGCAAGGATCGCCAGCAGTTTATCGTTCATTGGCAAAGACCTTCAACAGGTGGGATGGTGACAGGCGGCTCAGCTTGCGGGCGGGGATCAGGGCAGCCAGGGCGGCGGCCAGCAACGCCAGCAGGAACAGGCGCAGCCAGTCGAGTGGGAACAGATACATCGGCAATTCCCAGCCAAAGGCCGCGACATTGATCACATCCAGCAGCGCCCAGGCCAGCGTGAGCCCCAAGGGCAGCGCCAGACTGGCAGTCAGGCCCGCCAGCAGAAGGCTACGCAGGATGTCGATCCGGGCCAGCCGTGCGCGCGTCACCCCCATGGCCCAGACCGGTGCCAATTGGGGTAACCGCTGCCCCCAAAGGGTGAGAAGGCTGGTCAGCATGGCAAAACTGGCAACCCCCAGTGTCAGCAGATTGAGCGCCTCTGTGATGACGAAGGTCCGGTCAAAGATCGCCAGAGAGCGGGCCTTGATTGTATCCTGGTCTCTTATGTTTTCAGATTTGATATCAAACCTCTGCCTGACGGTATTGATGAAGTCCGCGCTGCGTTCCGCAGGAATGCGGATACCGAATTGCCTGTTCGGTATATCGGGCGCGCGGTGCAGCAGATCCGGCAGGGCGATGATGGCCTGACCGTTTGGATTGCCGTAATCGGAATAGATCCCGGCGATTGGCGCGCTCCAGTCCGGCGCAAGGGTAAGCGTGTCGCCGGGCGCATACTCGTGGCGCCGGGCAAGCTGTTCGTTGATCAGAATGCCCTGACCCTCGGTCACCTGATCCCAGACGCCGGGCTGCGCCCGCAGGATCGGCCAGTTGTCCCGGTAGGTTGGATCGTCGACAACGCCATAGATCCGCAGCGGTGCCTCTCGGTGCCGGATCTCGTGCCAGCGGATCGGCAGCAGGCGGACATTGGGTTGTGTTTCGGCCCATGCCGCAAAATCAGTGCCCTGCTGGTCGCTGTTCAGCGTGATATAGAACTCTGCCGCCAGCCGCTGATCCAGCCAGCCGGTAAAGGTAAGCCGAAAGCTGGAAGTCATTGTTCCAACGCCAATATTCGTCGCCAGCGCCAGCAGAAGCGCCATCAGCGCCAGCGACAGGCCGGGCAGTTGCGCACGGCTGTCGGCCCAGATCCATTCGGCGAGCGGACCCCGTGCACTGCGGGCCCCAAGGCGCAGCAGCAGCGACAGCGCCTGCGGCAGCAGCAGCGCCGCGCCCAGCATCAGCCCGCCCAGAAAGGCAAAGCCCGCCACCAGCCCGTCAAACATCCATAGCGTGACGCATCCCCCGGCGATCAGTATCACGCCAGCAAGAGCGGTCAGCCGGAAGGACCGGGCGGTCTGCTGTCCCCGGGCGGAGGTCGCCGGGGCCGCCAGAACCGGCATGGTCCAGAGGCTGAACAGCGCCCGCGCGCCTGCCAGTGCGGTCCCCGCGAGGGCCATGCTAAGGCCGGACAGAACCCATACCGGGCGCAGGGTCAGGCTGCCGTCGACCGAGGCACCGTATAGTCCGGACAGCGTCGCGCTGACATCTGGCAGCAGCGCCGCCGCAACGCCATAACCTATGATCAGGCCAAGGCCACCAGCGCCCAGTGCAATGAGCGCAAGTTCTGCCACCAGTAAACCAGCAAGGGTGCGCAGCGGCACCCCGAGGCTGCGCAGGGTGCGGAACAGACCGCGGCGATGCTCCAGCCCCAGCCCAATGCTGCCCTGCACGATGAACAGCCCGACGGCGAAAGACAACAGACCAAAGGCAGTGAGGTTGAGGTGAAAACTGTCTGTAAGCCGGGCCGTAGCTGAACCTGCCGTCTGTGCGCTGATCCGGGTGAGCGCCGGCGCCAGTTGTTCTAGCGGCGGCAGGTCACTGGATTGTTCTGGAAGGATCACCAGCCGATCTAGGGTATCCGCGCGCTGGAGAAGTCGGCTCGCCAAGCTGATACCGGCAATCGCCGTGCCTCGGGGCACCTCGGCGGACGCCACAATGCGCGGCGTACGCTCGACCGGTGGAAGAGACGCGGCGGTCTCCGGGTGCAGGAACAACTGGCCGGGGGGCAGCAGCGACAGTGAGATATCGGATGCCTCATCCTCTTCGCCTGTTTCTCCGGACAACAGTGCGACAGGCGGCGGGTTCAGGAGATCAATCCCCATAAGATCAATGGATTGCGTGCCCAGCTTGATGCGCCCCTCTAGAACCGGAGCCAGCCGCCAACCGGCGCGGCGTAGGGCCACATAGGTATTAAGCGGGATCACGCCATCACCGGCCACCAGCTGATCGGCCTGCGCTTGTCCCAGTTGGCTGGCGGCGCGGGCATAGCTGGCGCGGGCCTCGGCGTTGATGGCCTGCACCGCTGACCAGAGACCCGTGGAGAGCGCCAGCCCGGCGACGATGGCGAGCAACTGGAAGGGATGGCGCCGCCAATGGGACAGCAACGTCTGAAAGGCGGCAGTGATCATGCGATCTGGCCCTGTTTCAGGTGCAGCCGCCGGTCCAGCTGATTGGCGATACTGTCCGAATGGGTCACCAGAAACAGCGCCGCGCCGCTGTCGCGCAGCAGCTGTAGCATCAGGCCCATCACCGCCTCGCTCGCGGTTTCATCAAGGTTTCCGGTCGGCTCATCCGCCAGCAGCAGCGCCGGACGCAAGGCCATGGCGCGGCCGATGGCGACCCGTTGCTGTTGTCCGCCGGATAGCTGGTCAGGATAGCGGTCCAGTAAGTTCGATAGGCCCAGCCGGTCGATCAAGCGATCTTCCCAGGCGCGGTCCCGGCGGCGGCCCAGCCGTGCGTGCAGGCTGAGGTTGCTGCCAACGCTGAGGGATGGGATCAGGTTGAATTGCTGGAACACGATAGAGACCTGCCGCTGGCGCAGGGCGGCGCGCCCGGCCTCGTTCAGCCCGGACAGGGGCGCGCCCTCGATTGTGATCTCTCCGCTGTCGAAACTGTCCAGAGCCGCAGCCAGATGGAGCAAGGTGCTTTTCCCCGATCCGCTGTCCCCGGTCAGGGCCAGGCTGGATCCGGCCTCAAGCGTCAGCGAGACCCCCTGCAATACGGGCGTCATAGCTTGGCCTGAGGTATAACTCTTGCTCACGTCGGTAATCTTGAGAACCATAGTGGTTTGTCATCCTGTCGGCGCTGTGGCGTTGGTTGAGACTGGGAAACATTTAGGGGCGTTTTGCGTGCGGAACAGGGCGGCCCTGCTGGGATCGCGGCGTCAGTTCGTGACTTTGGAAACGGGGTCGGGCTCTCACAGCACCGGCGCCAGCAACCGGGCCACGGGGGCGAAAAGGCGGACGGACCAGTGCTGCGCCGCCAGTGGCCGATCCAAACTGCGCGCGCGGGTGAAATCATCCTCCAGCATTGCGGCGACAGATTCCGCCGCGCCAGTATCAAAGAACAGCGCCATGGTTTCGAAATTCAGTCGAAAAGAGCGATTGTCCATATTGGTGGTGCCGACGGCGGCGACGGTATCATCGACGACAAAGGTCTTTTGATGCATGAAGCCGCCGGAATACTGCAGCACCTGAACACCGACCTTTTGCAGGTCATCGAAATAGGCGAACGAGGCCAACCATGGCAGGTAGTGGTCGACAATTCCGGGCAACAGTATGCGCACATCCACGCCGCGCAGCGCTGCGTGTTTGAGGGCGGCCACCACATCAAGGTCGGGCACGAAATAGGGCGAAGCGATCCAGACCCGGCTGCGGGCGGCAGAGATGGCCGAAAAGAACATCATCGATCCGTTTTCGGTGGTATCGCCGGGCCCTGTCGGCACGATCAGGGCGGATCTGTTTTCCGGCGACGGCTCCGGCTCCCATGTGAGCAGGTCCAGGATCGGCTCATCCGTCAGCCAATGCCAGTCCTGCGCATAGGTCAGCTGCAGCTGTTGCACCACCGGGCCGGTCAGCTCCACATGGGTGTCGCGCCAGTCGCCAAACGCCTTGGTGTGGCTGATATATTCATCGCCGACGTTCAGCCCGCCGGTAAAGCCCACACGGCCATCAGCCACCACGGTTTTGCGGTGGTTGCGAAAGTTCAGCATGAAGCGGTGCTTGGGGCCCCTTTGGGTGCCGCGATCCACCAGATTGACGCCAGCCTGTTGCAGCTCGGCAAGATAGGAGGTGGGCAGGCCGTGGCTGCCGATCCGGTCGGCCATGAACCAGACAGCAACGCCGCGCTGTCTGGCGGCGATGATGTGCCTCTTTAGGCGGCGTCCCAGATCATCGTCGCGCACGATGTAGAACTGGATCAAGAGGTAGTCGCGCGCCTCATCTATGGCGCGGAACATACTGGCGAACCCGGCTTTTCCGTCAATCAGCAGGCGGAAGCCGTTGCCGGTACAGACCTGCAGGCCAGAGACCGCTTCGAAGGGCGCAGGGTCCACGGCCATCTTCGCAGGGCTATGTGCGCCCCGCACATCGGCCATTGGCTGCATGTCCTGCACGGCGCGATGGGCGTCCTGGCGGGCGGCGCGGTAGCGTTCGAACCGGTGATGGCCAAAGATCATATAGGCGGGCAGGGCGATCAGGGGCGAGGCCAGCAGGAACACGACCCAGCCGATGGCGCCCTGTGGCGTGCGGGCGGTGCGGGCAGCGTTCAGCGCGCCCAGAACCGCTAGCCCCCACATCAGGAGGACGCCACCCGTGCTGATCGCGACCCAGAACGTCACCTAGCCTGTCCCATTATTCGGTTCCTTTCCAATGGAGTATGGCCGGGGCCTGCGCTGATTGCCAGTGGGCAGTCGCGGGGCGAGGACCGCAGGTTCTTGGGTGACCGGGAGGCCACAGGTCACACCAGAGGTGAAAACCAATCGTGTCAGGCTGGCGATTCTGCCGAGGCTGTGGAACGGTTTGCAGCATGAACCTGTTTGCTGTCCTTTCCCCTTGGCTGCGCGCGTTGGCCCGCGCTGCCGCCGCATTCAACCGCAAGAACGGATGGGTGATGAGCAGTCATATCGCCATGTCGATGATGCTGGCGCTGTTCCCCTTTGTCCTGTTCACCGTCGCCCTTTCGGGGGCCGCCGCGAGCCTTTTGTCACAGGATGTCGCGATAGAGGATCTGGTGGACCTCGTCTTTGGCGGCTGGCCCGAGGAGGTTTCGAAGCCGATCCTGAACGAACTCTTCGCGGTTTTGGAGACCTCCAGCACGCAACTGGCGACGCTGGGCGGGGTTCTCGCGCTTTACTTTGCCTCCAACGGCGTCAATGCGGTGCGGGTGGCCATGGTCAATGCCTATGGCGACAACGATCCCCGGCCTTTCTGGAAGGCGCGTCTGATCTGCGCCGGGCTGGTGGTGCTGGGCGGCGCGGGCATCCTTGTGGCGGCACTCTTCGAGGTCGTTTTGCCGCTTTATGTCCGCTATATCGCCGATCTGCTGCCCTATCAGCTGGTCGGGCCGGGATGGGAGCAGGGATTCAGTGGCGTGTTGTTGTTTCTGTTGCCGCTGGTCGCGGTGCTGCTGTGCCATATTTTGCTGCCCGGGCAGCGGCACCGGGTATCGCAGATCCTGCCGGGGGCGGTGCTGACGGTGGTGCTGTGGTGGGCCGCGGGGATTGGTTTTGCGATCTATGTCGGATCGTTCGCGCAGTACTCGGCCACCTATGCGGGGCTAGCGGGAGCCATGGCGGCGATGATCTTTCTTTATGTGAATGCCGCGATCCTGATTTTTGGCGCCGAGTTCAACGGTGCGTTGATGCGGCTGGACCAGCCCGGCGCCGAGGCAGCAGAGGCGTCTGGGGACAGCTACGTCGAATAGTATGCACCAGCGGTTCTTGGAAAATTCGGAGGCGGAAGCCTTATTGTTTCCGGTTTTGCAACAAAAAGGCAGGTTTGCCACAATTTGGCCATCGGCTGGGCGAAATACGCGGGTAGGCAAGATTCAGCCGACGCAAGAATAGGGACCGCCGCGATGCTGAAACGCCTTCAAGATCTGTTCAAGAGCCCGATGCCCGACATGGCTCCGACGCCGCGTGCCCAGATGATTTTCCGGCAGTGCGAAGACGAAGGCCCAGATGCGCGTTTGCTACGCGAGCTGGCCACCCTGTCCCTGCAGACAACGCAGCAGCCGTTGCATTAAAAAGCGGCCTGATCGGCCCGCCGGGGCGCTTAACCCCGGAAGCCGGTGGCGATGACGAACTTTTCGGAACTGTCCGACCGCGATGCGGGTGGTTTCACATTGGCAACCTTGGTGAACTTCTGTTTCAAAAGTTTCTGCAGGTCGCCCTCGGCACCGCCGGCCAGAACCTTGGCCACGAAGGTGCCGCCCTGTTCCAGCACATCAAACGAGAAATAGGCAGCTGCCTCGCAAAGGGCCATGATCTTCAGGTGGTCGGTCTGCTTGTGGCCGGAACTGGCAGCGGCCATATCCGACATCACCACATCGGCCATGCCACCCAGCCATTCCTTGACCTGATCGTCGGCGCCCTCATCCATGAAATCCAGTTGGTGGAATTCGGCTCCGGCCAGCGGTTCGACCTCCTGCAGGTCGACGCCGATTATGCGGCCAATGGATTTGCCCTGCTTTTCGCCCAGCGCATTGATGCGCTTGACCGCGACCTGCGCCCAGCCCCCCGGCGCGCAGCCAAGGTCAACCACCCGGGCCCCCGGCACCAGGAAGCGGAACTTGTCGTCCAGCTCCATGATCTTGTAGGCGGCCCGGCCGCGATAGCCTTCGGCCTGGGCGCGGCGCACATAGGGGTCGTTCAGTTGACGCTGCAACCAGCGGGTCGAAGACAGCTTGCGC
This sequence comes from Phaeobacter sp. CAU 1743, assembly GCF_039839315.1. Lineage (NCBI taxonomy): Bacteria > Pseudomonadati > Pseudomonadota > Alphaproteobacteria > Rhodobacterales > Roseobacteraceae > Phaeobacter > Phaeobacter sp. CAU 1743. The sequence continues at coordinate 23,951 of NZ_JBDOQR010000023.1, forward strand.
CCGCGAGCGGTCTTTACCTTGACCTTGAGGTCACGCTGGCCGCGGCCGGAAGTGTTCTTGCCGGTCGGGCTCTTGCCGGAAGGGGTCTTTGCCATCTCTTTGTACCATCTTTGCCGATGTCGGTCTTTGCCAGTATAGGCTCGCTTTCCGCGGTCCATGACAGATCGGACGCGAAAATTCAAATGCCGAGGGTTCGGTCTGCGTTATTAAAAGGGTCCGTCTTCCAGAACGCCGTCCGCGCTCATCTGTGCATATAGCAACCCTTCGCGCAGGCCCCGGTCCGCGACCGACAACCGGTCGGTGGGCCAGCAGCGCAGGAGAGCCTGCAGGATAGCGGCGCCAGACATGATCAGCGCCTGACGGTCCTCGCCGATACGTGGGTCACTGCGGCGTCCCTGCGGGCCGAGATCCAGATAACCGCGGATCACCTTGTCGATCTGATCACTGGTCATGCGCAGCCCGTCGACCTTGGTGCGGTCATAGCGTTTCAGCCCCAAATGGGAGGCGGCGACGGTGGTCACGGTGCCCGAGGTGCCGACGATCTGGAAACCTTCGCGGGCCTGCTCATCCTTATAGGGGGCAAAATCAGCGAGGTGTTCTTCGAAGAACCAGCTCATCAAGGCAAAACGGGCGGCATCGTCGTCGACGTCGTTGAACTGATCGCGCAGTGTTGCCACCCCAAGGGGGACGGAAATCCAATCCACCACCTTGGCGGCGGGGAAGGGGCTTTCTGGCGGATGAAACCCGGCATGCAGGCGCATGATGGCCGAAGGCCGGTCGCGGCGCGGGACCGAGGAAATGTCGATCCAGACCAGTTCGGTCGAGCCGCCGCCAATATCCACCACCAAGAGCTGTTCCGTCTTGGTCGAAACCAGCGGCGCGCAGGAGATGACCGCCAGACGCGCTTCTTCCTCGGGCTGGATGATTTCAAGCGTCAGACCGGTTTCCCGTTTGACCTGCCGGATGAAATCGCGCGCGTTCTTGGCGCGGCGGCAGGCCTCGGTGGTGACGAGCCGCATCCGACGCACTTTGTTCCGTTTGAGCTTTTGCTGACAGATCCGCAGCGCCTGAATGGTGCGCGACATCGACGAACGGGACAGGCGCCCAGTTCGTTCAAGGCCGGTCCCCAGCTGGACCGACTTGGAAAAGCTGTCCACCACGTGAAAGCCACTGCCATTGGGCTGGGCGATCAGCATGCGACAACTGTTTGTGCCAAGATCCAATGCCGCATAAAGCGCATCCGGATCCGGACGGGCTGGTACAGGGGTTTCAACCGCCTTGGGAAACGCGCCCGCACCTTTGGAACGCCTGGGCGCCATGATTCACGCCCTCCGATTATCGTGTTGGTTTTAGGATATGTTCACAAAGACGTATGTGCAAGGGCGGCGGCGCCCGGATCGACGCTTTCCTTGTACCGGTTAACGGCGCTGCTCCGGCCCTTGTTTCGGCGTTCAGCCTGTGTTGCCAGGGGCTTGTGCAGGGTCTTGGCGACAACCTCATAAGCTTGATGAGAATTATGAGGATGCCCCTCTGTGGCCATGCGGGCCCGGAGAATGTATTCAGAGCCAGAGCAAAAGGTCGCTCAAACCCCAAGTGTTGTCGAAAACCGGCACCCGCGTTTCAGGATCGCATTCTAGAAACGCAGCAGAACAGACGCAAAGCAAAGGACCCGACATGCCTGACGTCACCATCGTATACTGGCGCGATATCCCGGCTCAGGTCATCGTGGGCAAGGGCCGCCGCGGCGCCAAACGCCAGCTCGAAGAACGGTTCGAGCAGGCCATTGACCGCGCAGCGATGAAGGTGAACGCCAAGGATGCGGACGCCTATCTTGCGGAATGGCGCAAGGCGGCTCCCTTTGCGGCGGAGGGCGATCCGGCAGAGATCGCCGAAGCCGAAGCGGTACGTCTGGAAGGAGAGTTCGATCAGGAGCGTCTGAAAGCCCTGATCGCGAATGACGGATGGGCGTGAGCCTGACACCACTATGGGAGGCCGTGATGGCTTTGTTGAACTTCAAGAAACGCGAGGCCACCAGCCCGCAGCCCGTCAACCCGCAGGTCGAAGCCTTCCTTGACGGATATTCGATCGAGGTGATGCCGCGCACCGCGACCAAGGTCGAGGATTTCCGCGATCTGCTGCCCGCAGGCACCCGCGTCTATATCGCCCATATCGAGGGCACGCCCATCGAAGACATGGTCGAGACCGCCAAGCGTCTGAATGCCGAGGGCTTTCCCGTCATGCCGCACTTCCCGGCGCGGATCATCAAGGACGAGGCGACCCTGGCGGACTGGATCGCGCGCTATCAGGGCGAGGCTGACGTCAAACAGGCGCTGCTTCTGGCAGGTGGTGTGGCGCAGCCGCACGGTGCCTTCGACAGCTCGATGCAGCTCCTGGAAACCGGACTGTTCGACAAGGCGGGTTTCTCCAACCTGCACGTCGCTGGCCACCCCGAAGGCAACAAGGACATCGATCCGGACGGTTCCTCGAAGAACGTGATGGAAGCGGTTCTGTGGAAACAGAAATTCTCGGAACGCACCGATGCCAAGATGGCGCTGGCCACCCAGTTCGCCTTTGAGGCAAAGCCGATCATCGAATGGGCTGACGGTCTGAAAGAGGCCGGTGTCGACCTGCCGATCCACATCGGTATCGCCGGTCCGGCCAAGCTGCAGACGCTGATCAAATTCGCCATCGCTTGCGGTGTGGGGCCGTCGCTGAAGGTGCTGCAGAAACGCGCAATGGACGTGTCCAAGTTGCTGCTGCCCTATGAGCCGACCGATGTCGTTGCCGAGCTTGCAGCCCACAAGGCCGCGAACCCGGACTTCAACATTACCAACGTACACTTCTTCCCGCTGGGCGGCATCAAGACCAACGCCACCTGGGCCATCAACAACGGCGGCGCCTCGGCGCAGCCGGTCAACCCCCAAGGATAAGACATGACCCGTACTGTCGTAGAATCAAAAACAAAAACCGCTGTCCTGGGCTTTGATGAGCCGTTCTGCGTGATCGGCGAACGGATCAACCCGACAGGCCGTAAAAAACTGGCAGCAGAGCTGGAAGCGGGCGATTTCTCCACCGTCGAGAAAGACGCACTGGCACAGGTGGCAGCCGGGGCCAATATCCTCGATATCAACGCGGGCGTAGTCTATAATTCTAACCCCAACCCGAACGAGACCGAGCCGCCGCTGATGACCAAGATCATTGAGCTGGTGCAGGGTCTGGTCGATGTGCCGCTGTGCATCGACAGCTCGGTCCCCGAGGCGCTTGAGGCCGGTCTGGCCGCCGCGCAGGGTCGCCCGCTGCTGAACTCGGTCACCGGTGAGGAAGAGCGCCTGGAGTTGGTTCTGCCGCTGGTCAAGAAATACAACGTGCCGGTGGTTGCGATCTCCAACGACGACACCGGGATCTCGGAAGATCCCGACGTGCGTTTCGCCGTGGCCAAGAAGATCGTCGAACGCGCTGCCGATTTCGGTATCCCCGCGCATGACATCGTGGTCGACCCGCTGGTAATGCCGATCGGCGCCATGGCGACCGCCGGGCATCAGGTCTTTACCCTGGTGCGTCGCCTGCGCGAAGAACTGGGTGTGAACACCACCTGCGGTGCGTCGAACATCTCCTTTGGTCTGCCGAACCGTCACGGCATCAACAACGCCTTCCTGCCGATGGCAATGGGCGCGGGCATGACCTCTGCGATCATGAACCCGGTGGCGCTGCCGGTGACGCAAAAGGCGATTGCCGAGAAGAAGGAACAGGTAACCGCCGCTGGTATCATCCTGCCCGAAGGCATGGACGATGAGACCTTCGTCACCTTGTTCGGTCTCGGCTCGACCAAGCCGCGCGCGGGCAAGGAGATGGAAGCGATCCGCGCTGCCAACCTCTTGACCAACAATGATCCGCACGGCGGTGCCTGGATTGCCGCCAACAAGGCGCCCGCAAAGGCTGGCGAAGAAGGCCGTGGCCGCGGTGGCCGCACCGGTGGCCGTCGCCGCCGCGCCTGAACCTGATAACAATATAGTGAGGGGAGGCCGGGATTTGTCCCGGCCTTTTCTTGTGTGCGGTCTGGGGGGGCACCGTATTTCGACAAACGGAGCAGGGGCGACAGTGTCCTGTGCGTGTGCTTCCTGAGCCAAACGTTGCGGGTGCGGTCGGATTGCGCACAAACCTTTGGCAAAAGGTTATCTTCAGACTTCGTTAGCGGTGATCCATTTACAGATTACAACAGAGGAATGGTTGCCCATGGTCATTTGGGTGACGTGTCCGAGCTGCAAGGGAAGCAACGGGTGAAACGACTTCAGGTGACCGATTTCTATTCCATGCTGGATGCGATTGGCATGGCGGTGATCGTTTTGGAGGTCGGCGACGATGGGATCCCCCGATATGCCGCGATGAATTCGCGCGCCCGGGCTATTTCGAAACTTCCGGCAGAGGGTTGGTTTGGCAAGACTGCGATGGAAGTATTTGGCGGTTCCACCGGCGAGCGGGCTCTTGCCAAGCATATCGAAGTGGCGCGCGCCGCCGAAGAGGTAACCTATGAGATCAATCTCCCTGCGGTCCACAAGGAACGATACATCCGCACGACTATGAGCCCGGTCTTCGACGAGACAGGCAAGCTGACGCACCTTGTCGGCTCGTCAGCAGATGTCACGTCGGAACGTGAACGTGACGCGGCTTTGGAGCTGGCCAAGATCGCAAAGCAGGAGGCGGAGGCGGCCAGCCAGGCCAAGGAACGGTTCTTGGCTGAGATGAGCCATGAGATCCGGACGCCGATGAATGGCATCCTTGGGATCTGCGAGTTGCTGCAAGACACCAGTCTGGACGAAGAGCAGTCCCTGCTTGCCAATACGATACTGAGTTCTACCAATGCATTGCTGAAGATCGTCAACGAAGTTCTGGATTTCTCGCAGATCATCGCGGACAAGATTTCACTGCACTATGAGCCCTTTTCATTGCGCGATCTTGTTGATGAAATCGTCACGCTTTTCTCGGCCAAGACCTCGTTCAAGGGGCTTGAGTTTCGCTTGGATTACCCTGATGCCGTGCCATCCGTTTTCGTGGGGGATGCCAGCAAGACCCGTCAGATCCTTTTGAACGTGATCGGAAATGCGATCAAATTCACCGACGAAGGCTATGTCTCGCTGGCGGTTTCCTATGATCCGGCTTCCGCAAGGGGGCCATTGCAATTCGTGGTTTCGGATACCGGCTGCGGGATCGAGGAAAGTAAGCTGCGTTCGATCTTTTCGGCCTACGAGCAAGCCGCCAGCTCGCCGCAGGCGCAGGCAGAGGGCACGGGGCTGGGCCTTGCAATCTCGCGGGCGCTGATCGAACGGATGGGGGGCGACATCACCGTCGACTCGGCGCCAGGACAGGGCGCGCGTTTCTCTCTTTGGTTGAACCTTGCGCCAGATGCTGCTGATCCGCGGGGGGCAGAGACTGCGGGGAAGGCAGTCCTCAATCAGATCAACGGTGATCTGGAACGGGATGCTGGGATCGACACCGGTATCGCATCGGACCGGCTGCATGGGATGAAGATCCTTGTAGCCGAGGACAACAAGACCAACCAGATGGTCGTGGACAAGATGCTCCAGAAACTGGGGGCGCAGGTCCGTCTTGCGGAAAACGGTGCTGCCGCCGTCGAAAACTATCTGGGCGCGGACTACGACCTGATCCTCATGGATCTTTCCATGCCGGTCATGGGCGGGCTGGAGGCGGCGCGCAGGATCAGACAGCACGAGACAGAAACCGGCCGCGCCGAATGCCGGATCGTTGCGCTGACGGCGAATGCCCAGAAAAGCGACACAAGGGCCTGTTTCGAGGTTGGCATGAATGGATTCCTGACCAAGCCGTTTCGCAGGGCCGAACTTCTGGCCTGTCTTGCTTCACTCGACTGAGGTCTGGTCGGGGCCTGTGGTGTCGGGGGGGGTACGTGATTGACGGCAGTCAAAGCGATCGCGTGTTTGGGGCGGCTGCAACCTGGCTACATGATGTGATTCAATCCGATCCTCACGTGGGCCTTGGCCAGCAATCTTGGGGTAAGGGGGCGCGACATGAAAAAACGTCCCGGTAACCACTACCGGGACGCCTGGCGTCAAGCCCCAGTGGGGCACAGTCTTGGCTGAGCGACTTAGCCGCGCCGTCGCCTGCGTCTGCGCCCGCCGTCTGCCGCGCCATCGCCGCCGCCGGTGTTGAAGTTGACCTCTGGCAGGGTGACCACCGTTTCCAGGATCGGGAAGGGCTCGACCGAGTTCGGAATGGCCGAGGCATTGACGAAATGCTCCTGGAACCGGGGTTCGACTGCGGTTTCCACCTTTTCGATCTGGCGCACGGTTTCCTCGATTTCACGGCGGGCCTCGGTGTTCAGAAGCGCAATCCGCGCCCCTGTGCCTGCGGCATTGCCGGCGCTGGTGACCTTTTTCAGCGGGCAATCGGGGATCATGCCCAGAACCATCGCGTGTTTGGCCGAGATATGGGCGCCAAAGGCGCCGGCCAGCACCACGCGGTCCACGGTGTCGACGCCGAATTTGTCCATCAGCAACCGCGCGCCAGAGTAGAGCGCCGCCTTGGCCATCTGGATCGCCCGGATGTCAGGGTTGGTGACGGTAATCGTCGGACCGTTATCGGAAGATCCATCCCAGAGCACATAGGCGTTGGTGCGCCCGTCCTGAATACAGCGGCTGGAGCCGGTCTGTTCTGCCGACCCGATGAGGCCCGAGGCATCGAGAACGCCAGCAAGGCGCATTTCGGCAATCGCTTCGATAATGCCTGAACCGCAGATGCCGGTGATGCCGGTGGTGGCAATCGCCTTGGCAAAGCCGTCCTCATCCGACCAGAGCTCCGATCCGATGACGCGGAACCGGGGTTCCTTGGTTTCAGGATTGATCTCGACCCGCTCGATGGCGCCGGGGGCGGCGCGCTGACCGCTGGAGATCTGCGCGCCCTCGAAGGCTGGACCTGTGGGGGACGAGCAGGCGAGGACCTTTTCCGTGTTGCCCAGCAGGATCTCCGCATTGGTGCCCACATCAACCACCAGCACCAGATCCTTGGATTTATCCGGTGCTTCGGACAGGGCCACGGCGGCAGCATCGGCGCCCACGTGGCCGGCGATGCAGGGCAGCAGGTAGACACGCGCTGCGGGGTGGATGTTGAGATCCAGCTCGCTGGCCCGCAGGGACAAGGCGTTCGAGGTCGCCAGGGCAAAGGGCGCCTGACCCAGTTCGAAGGGATCAATGCCAAGGAACAGGTGGTGCATCACCGGGTTGCAGACAAAGACCGCATCGACGATCAGCGTCTGATCAATCTCGGCCTCTGCCGAAATCTGGGTGAACAGCTGCGCCATTCCTTCGCGGACCGCGCGGGTCATCTCCTGATCGCCGCCCTTGTTCATCATTGCATAGCTGACCCGGCTCATCAGATCCTCACCAAAGCGGATCTGCGGGTTCATGATGCCGGAGGAGGCGACGACCTCGCCAGTTTTCAGATCGCACAGGTGGGCCGCGATGGTGGTGGAGCCAAGGTCAACCGCCAGCCCATAAAGCGAGCCTTCGTAGAGGCCAGGCCAGATATGCATGATGCGCGGCGGCGTGTTGCTGTCGCCCAGATGCACCGCGACGGTGACCTTCCAGCCGCCCTTGCGCAGGACGGGCTGCATGGTTTGCAGGATTTGCAGATCGCACTGGACGTTCTCGATCTCCCACTGAACCCGCAGGGCCTCGGCCAGCCGCTCCAGATCGCCCGAGGGCTTGTGCATGTCGGGCTCTTCGACCTCGACGTAGAACAGGCGGGTCGACGGGTTCATCACGATGTCGCGCGCCTCGGCCCGTTTGCGGACCACCTGCCGGTGGACCTGGCTTTCGGGCGGCACGTCAATCACCACGTCGCCTTCGATCAGGGCCTGACAGCCAAGACGGCGACCGTCGATCAGGCCACGCTTGTCCTTGTAGCGCTGTTCGACCTTGTTCCAGGGGCTCAGCGCGTCGTCCTGTACGGAGACGCCGAGTTTCGAGAATTCGCCATAAGACGGGGTGATCTGACATTTCGAACAGATACCCCGGCCGCCGCAGACGGAATCCAGATCGACGCCAAGCTGCCGCGCAGCGGTCAGAACCGGGGTTCCGGCGGGGAACCGGCCGCGTTTGCCAGAGGGGGTAAACACAACGAGGGGATCGTCAGCCATGCCTGTGCCTTTTCACTAGAATTCTGCTGCCGAGCATAAGTTCTTTTTGCCCAAGGGAAAGGCGGCCCGCGTCATTTTTGGGCCTGGTTCCGGCATTTTTCGAAAATGAGCACCGGAGATGCGTCATGAGCCTGTCGGAGGTCGCGTTTGCCTGCCCGGAAGGCCGTTGAAACAGGATTTGATCTATTTCTTGTCGCGGCCTCTTTTCCCTTCCTGGCTTCTGTGCCATAGGGTCACCGCCAAACGGGGTTTTGCATGGGGATGACAAATGCAGATTCGTGAGGCTCTCACATTCGATGACGTTCTTCTGGTTCCGGGGGCCTCCGAAGTGCTGCCCAGCACGGCGGATACGCGCACTCGCGTGACACGCTCGATTTCGCTCAATATTCCGCTGCTCAGCTCGGCCATGGACACGGTGACCGAGGCCCGCATGGCGATTGCCATGGCGCAGGCCGGCGGCATGGGCGTCATTCACAAGAACCTCGATGCCGAAGAACAGGCCCGGCAGGTTCGCCGGGTCAAGCGCTTCGAAAGCGGTATTGTCTACAACCCGATCACCCTGACGGCGGATCAGACCCTGGCCGATGCCAAGGCGCTGCAGGAACGCTATCGCGTCACCGGTTTCCCTGTGGTGGACAGCGATGGCCGCGTCGTTGGCATCGTAACCAACCGCGACATGCGCTTTGCCAGCGATGACAACACGCCGGTCTCGGTGATGATGACCTCGGACAATTTGGCGATCCTGCAGGAGCCGGCAGACCGGGAAGAGGCGAAATCGCTAATGAAAGCGCGCCGGATCGAAAAGCTGCTGATCACTGATAAGGCGGGAAAGCTGACCGGCCTTCTGACCCTGAAAGACACCGAACAGGCGGTTCTGAACCCCACCGCCTGCAAGGACGATCTGGGCCGTCTGCGGGTGGCTGCGGCTAGCTCGGTCGGCGATTCCGGTTTTGAACGCTCCGAGGCGCTGATCGATGCCGGCGTCGACATTGTTGTGGTCGATACCGCCCACGGCCATTCGGCAGGCGTGATCGAAGCCGTCAAACGGATCAAGGCGCTTTCGAACCAGGTGCAGGTGATTGCTGGTAACGTTGCCACAGCCGAGGCAACCCGTGCTCTGATCGATGCGGGCGCGGACGCGATCAAGGTCGGGATTGGCCCGGGCTCGATTTGCACCACTCGCATGGTGGCGGGCGTGGGTGTACCGCAGCTGACCGCTGTGATGGATTGTGCCAGCGCGGCAGGCGACACCCCGGTGATCGCTGACGGCGGCATCAAGTTCTCCGGCGATTTTGCCAAAGCGATTGCCGCCGGCGCCTCCTGCGCCATGGTCGGCTCGATGATCGCCGGCACCGATGAAAGCCCGGGCGAGGTGATCCTGTATCAGGGCCGCTCGTTCAAGAGCTATCGCGGCATGGGTAGCCTTGGCGCCATGGCGCGCGGCTCGGCCGACCGGTATTTCCAGAAGGACGCGGCCAGCGACAAGCTGGTGCCCGAAGGGATCGAAGGTCAGGTGCCCTACAAAGGTTCCGCAGGCGCGGTCATTCACCAGTTGGTCGGCGGTCTTCGCGCGGCCATGGGCTATACCGGCTGTGCGACCGTCGAAGAGATGCGCCGCAACTGCAATTTCGTGAAGATCACCGGTGCTGGCCTCAAGGAAAGCCACGTGCACGACGTGCAGATCACACGCGAAAGCCCGAACTACCGGATCGGATGATCTTGATGCGCAGTACTGTGACAGCGGCAGCGAAGATCGGGGCCGGGGCGTGACCCCGGCGGCCCGCCTGCAGGCGGCGATTGAGGTCCTGGATCATGTGATCGCAGGCGAGGCGGCGGAGAAGGCTTTGACCGGCTGGGCACGCCGCAGTCGCTTTGCAGGCTCCAAGGATCGCGCGGCAGTGCGCGATCACGTCTTCACGGCGCTGCGCTGCTTTCGCTCCCATGCGGTTCTGGGTGGCAGCCTGACGGGCCGGGGCCTGATCCTTGGCGGTCTGCGGGAGGCGGGCGTCGATCCCTCCGATATGTTCACAGGTGAAGGTTACGCCCCTGCGCCGCTCAGCGGCGAAGAACAGGCCGAGCCTGTCGGTTTTTCCAGTCCGGCCGAGGAATTCGATATTCCGGACTGGCTCTGGTCCTCCTTTTCAAACAGCCTTGGGGACAAGGCCGAGGCCGCAGCGCAGGCGCTCCGCCAGCGCGCGCCGGTGCATCTCAGGGTGAACCTGCGGAAGGGCAGCGTCGCGGCGGCCCGCTCAGCGCTGGAGGAGGAGGGGATCTCAACCGAGCCCCATGCTGCTTCACCCACCGCGCTGGAGGTCACCGAAGGTGCTCGCAAACTGCGTAACGGGGCGGCCTATAACAATGGTTTGGTTGAGCTGCAGGATGCCGCGAGCCAAGGGGTGGTGGATATGCTGCCGCTGCGTGATGGCCTATCCGTGCTGGACTACTGCGCCGGGGGCGGTGGCAAGAGCCTCGCCATGGCGGCGCGGGCCCAAATCCGCCTGACAGCCCATGACATCGATCCCCGCCGGATGAAGGATCTGCCGGAGAGGGCATCGCGCGCTGGGGTTCAGATCCGTTGCCAGCCCACTGAGGCGGTTCGCTCTGCGGCGCCCTTTGATCTGGTGCTTTGCGATGCGCCCTGTTCCGGCTCCGGCTCTTGGCGGCGCGCACCCGAAGGCAAATGGCGCCTGACGCCGGAGCGGCTGGACGAGATCCGGGCCATTCAGGCCGAAATTCTGGATGAGGCGGCCGAACTTACAGCGCCAGACGGTGTTCTGGCGTATGCCACCTGCTCCATGCTGGAGGCGGAAAACGGCGATCAGATCCGTGCCTTCCTGTCCCGCAGCCCGGAATGGCAACTGATCGGCGAAAAAGCCTGGGGGGTGCAGGATGGCACCGATGGCTTCTTCGCAGCGATGTTGACGCGGTCGAAGGCTGATTGATAAGTATCTGTCAACAAAAGCCGCTGCACCATTAACGTGGCCTTAACCTTGATGGCGGCGTATTGGCGGCATCTTGTCTTTTTTCGGAGCCGTAATGACAGGTCGCCCCACTTCCTCCGTTCCTTCATTGCGGGTGAATACCCCAGAGAATAAACGCCTTTTGATCGTTCTGCTGCTGGCAGGCGCAATGCTGGTGGCGCCTTGGGCGCTTGATTGGCCTGACCGGGTCGCGCGCGGAATGCTCGCCGTTTCGCTGACTCTGGTGGCGGTGGCGCTTCTGATGGTGCTGCAATCCAGGGTGCGACTGAATGCCCGAGCGATGGCGACGGATCTTCTGACCGGTTTCATCGAAAAGGACGCAACGCCCACCTTTGTCACGGATGAGGACGGCAGCATTCACGCCTGCAACGATGCGGCGCTGAAACGGTTCTCCGAAGGCAAACAGGAAACGCTCGCGGGGACGCTTCGTTCGGTTCTGGCCAATCCGACGGCAGTACTGTTCCGGTTGCAAAGCCAGGCGGCAAAAACCGGCGCTGCGCGGGAAGATATCGTGACCCGGCGGGGGCATGTCCGTCTCGCGGTGCACCAGATGCAGGGCGGCAGCTTTCTGTGGCGGGTTGAGGATATTGCCGAACGCAGAGGCGGCAGCGGGCGCGGTGCCGAGGCGGTGCCAATCCCGATGATCACCGTGGGCCGGTCCGGCGCGGTTTTGTTCATGAACGAGGCCGCCCGCAAACTGATCGGCGAACGGGTCAAATCCACCGAGCGCCTGTTTACGGCATTGCCGGTCAATCCCGGCCAGCTCAATACCATCATGACCCAATCCGGGCCGGTGGACGTTTTGGTGACCGAGCTGAGCCGCACCCAGGGCCGCAGCGAGCTTTACCTGATGGAGGTGGACACCTCCGGGCTCAGCGCTTCCAGCTCCGGGTTCGAAAGCCTGCCCGTGCCCTTCCTGAAAGTGGCGCCCAGCGGCGATATCCTGTCTCTCAACAAGATGGCCCAGCGTCTGCTGGCGGTGGAGCCGCGCGACGATCTGAAACTCGGTCAGCTGATGGAGGGACTGGGGCGCCCGATGTCCGATTGGCTGCGCGATACGGCCGCAGGGCTGGCCTCTAACAAGTCCGAATTCCTGCGCCTATCGCGCCGTGACCGCGAGGTTTTCGTACAGGTGACTCTGACGCGCACCTTCGAAGAGGGCGCGCCGGTGTTGATCGCGGTGCTGAACGACGCGACCGAGCTGAAGACGCTTGAGGCGCAATTCGTGCAAAGCCAGAAAATGCAGGCCATCGGCCAGCTTGCCGGCGGCGTTGCGCATGACTTCAATAACCTGCTGACCGCCATTTCTGGCCATTGTGACCTGCTGTTGCTGCGCCACGATCAGGGCGAGCAGGACTATGGTGATCTGATCCAGATTCATGAAAACGCCAACCGGGCGGCCTCCCTTGTCAGTCAGCTTCTGGCGTTTTCGCGCAAGCAGACCCTGCAGCCCGAAATCCTTGACGTGCGCGACACGCTGTCGGACCTGACGCATCTGCTGAATCGTCTGGTCGGGGAGAAGGTGACTCTGACGCTCAGCCATGACCCGGTGATGCGCTCGATCCGGGCGGACAAACGCCAGCTGGAGCAGGTGCTGATGAACCTTGTGGTGAACGCCCGCGATGCGATGCCCAATGGCGGTGAAATCCGCGTCGAGACCGAAGCGGTTACGCTGACGGCACCGCTGGAACGCGACCGGGCCAAGGTGCCTGCGGGCGATTGGGTCACCATTCGGGTGTCAGACGAAGGTGTCGGGATCGATCCGGACAAGATGCAGAAGGTGTTCGAACCCTTCTACACCACCAAACGCACGGGCGAGGGCACCGGTCTGGGCCTGTCGACCGCCTATGGCATCATCAAACAGACCGGTGGCTATATCTTCATCGACTCGGTCAAGGATCATGGCACCCGCTTCACCCTGTTCTTCCCGGTGCACAAGCAAGACGCCGTGGAGCATGCCCCAGTCGAGGCACCTGTCGAGGAAACCGCCGCGCCGCAGCATGGCGAGGGTGTGGTATTGCTGGTCGAGGATGAGGCGCCGGTGCGCGCCTTTGCATCGCGCGCGCTGCGGATGCGCGGCTATACGGTGCTGGAGGCAGAATCCGCCGAAGACGCGCTGCGCACGCTGGAGGATCCGGGACTGAGCGTCGATGTTTTTGTCACGGACGTTGTGATGCCGGGCATGGATGGCCCCAGCTGGGTACGCGAGGCACTGAAAGAACGCCCCGATACCCGTGTTGTCTTCGTTTCCGGCTATGCAGAAGGCGCCTTTGGCGAAACGGACCCGGATGTGCCGAACTCGGTGTTCCTGCCCAAACCCTTCTCGCTGAGCCAGCTGACCGAAACGGTACACGCCCAACTTCACTGACGCTGCGCAGGCGCTGCCTGCTTTCGGCGGTCAGTATTTTTCTGACGAAAGGCGTCGGCGTTAGTCGCCGATGCTTTTGTATAGTTCGAAATCCGCCGCACGCTTACGCCGCAGGATGGCTTCGACCTTGGGATCCAGTGTCAGCTCCATGGCGGGGCTGACGTTCTGGCGGTCGGTTGCGATCTTCATACCAAGCCGTTCCTCCAGAAAGGCTGTGAGCGCGGGCTGGTCTTCATATCGGAACAGATGCGTCACTGCGCAGCCATTACGCTGTGTCTCCAGGAACTTAGCCTGACTTCCCACATCGGCAAATTTCGGCACATCGCCTTTGCAATAGGCTCGGACGAAATCGTCGAAACTGATCCCTTTGGTCGAATTCGGGGACCCATCCAGAAACGGCCGTTGACGAAACCGGTACCAGCTGCCCAGCCAGCTGATCGGCTCACGCATCACGGCGGCCAGCTCCAGCTCAACACCGCAGACCCGTTCGAACATCGGCCGGAACCAGCGGTTATAGCGGAACACAGGGGCATGTTTCAGCTGCGGCGGATCGGAGACCACGAAATCAGCACGATCCCGCAGCGCAGCCTGATAGGCCGTGGTGCCGGTTTTCGGAACCGAAAGAAGAACCAGCCGTTCGTCATAAAATACAAGCATCGCCACGGGGCTCCGAAAGGAAATCAGTGAGAGTTTTATCACCGTTTTCCTGTTTAACAGCTACGTCCAGAAGTGAATACCGGAAGTTTTACTTGCAATGTTCCTGTTTTGATCTCATAAGGAACAAGAGGCGAACAAAGCAAGTGATTGCCGCAACCCCACGGGTATGACACATAGAAGGGGATTAGGGATTATGGCGGATCTGTTGACCATGAAAAACAAAGAAAGCGGTGACAAGCAAAAGGCGCTGGACAGCGCGCTTGCCCAGATTGAGCGGCAGTTCGGCAAGGGCTCGATCATGAAGCTGGGCGACGGCAAGGCGATCCAGGAGATCGAAGCCAGTTCGACCGGGTCTCTGGGGCTGGATATCGCGCTGGGGATCGGCGGCCTGCCGATGGGCCGGATTGTTGAGATTTATGGCCCTGAAAGCTCCGGTAAAACGACACTGACGCTGCATTGCGTGGCCGAACAGCAGAAAAAGGGCGGCGTATGCGCCTTTGTCGATGCGGAACACGCGCTGGATCCGCAATACGCGGCCAAGCTGGGCGTCGATTTGGACGAGCTGCTGATTTCGCAGCCTGACACCGGCGAACAGGCGCTGGAGATCACTGATACGCTGGTGCGGTCTGGTGCGGTCAACATGGTGATCGTGGATTCGGTGGCGGCACTGACACCCAAATCCGAACTTGAAGGCGACATGGGTGATTCCAGTGTTGGCGTGCAGGCCCGTCTGATGAGCCAGGCCATGCGCAAGCTGACCGGGTCCATCAGCCGCTCCAAATGCATGGTGATCTTCATCAACCAGATCCGCATGAAGATTGGCGTGATGTTCGGCTCGCCCGAAACGACAACTGGCGGTAACGCGCTGAAATTCTACTCTTCGGTCCGCCTTGATATCCGCCGCATCGGCTCGATCAAGGATCGGGATGAGGTTGTCGGCAACGCAACCCGCGTCAAGGTCGTCAAGAACAAGGTGGCGCCGCCCTTCAAACAGGTGGAATTCGACATCATGTATGGCGAAGGCATCTCCAAGATGGGTGAATTGCTCGATCTCGGTGTGGCCGCTGGTGTGGTCAACAAATCCGGCGCATGGTTCTCTTACGGAGATGAGCGGATCGGGCAGGGCCGTGAAAACGCGAAACAGTTCCTGCGGGAACATGCGGAAATCGCCTATGATATCGAAGACAAGATCCGCGCGGCACATGGGCTCGACTTTGACCGCCCCGACGGCGGCGGTGACGATGACATTCTGGAGGCCTGAGGGCGCCCGGATGTGATCCGATCCAATATGAAATGGGGCGCAACGCAGGTTGCGCCCTTTTTCGTTTCGGCGGGCAGTGGACAGGGCTGCGCTCTGGGGCTAAACCTGCCTGAAACCCTGACAAAGCCCGAAAAGGGATCCCGCATATGGCGACGCTGAACGACATCCGCTCCACCTTCCTGAACTACTTTGCCAAGCAAGGCCACGAAATCGTGGAATCCGGTCCGCTTGTGCCCCGCAACGATCCCACCCTGATGTTCACCAACTCGGGCATGGTCCAGTTCAAGAACCTTTTTACCGGGGGCGAGCATCGTGATTACAAACGTGCCACCACCGCGCAGAAATGTGTGCGTGCGGGCGGCAAGCACAACGACCTCGACAACGTTGGCTATACCGCGCGCCACCACACGTTCTTTGAAATGCTGGGCAACTTCTCCTTTGGGGACTACTTCAAGAAAGAGGCGATCCCCTTTGCCTGGGAGCTGATCACCAAGGAATTCGGCATCGACAAGAGCCGTCTGCTGACCACCGTCTATCATACAGACGACGAAGCCTTTGAAATCTGGAAAAAGGTCGGCGTGCCCGAGGACCGGATCATCCGCATCGATACGTCGGACAACTTCTGGCAAATGGGGCCGACCGGGCCCTGCGGTCCGTGTACCGAGATCTTCTACGATCACGGTGATCACATCTGGGGCGGCCCTCCGGGCAGCGCTGATGAAGATGGCGACCGTTTCATCGAGATCTGGAACGTCGTTTTCATGCAGAACGAACGGTTCGAAGACGGCTCGATGAAGGCGCTGGACATGCAGTCCATCGACACCGGCATGGGGCTTGAGCGTATCGGTGCGCTGCTGCAGGGCAGTCACGACAATTATGACACCGACCTGTTCAAGGCGCTGATCGAAGCCTCGGCCGATGTTACCAACGTTGATCCTTATGGCGATCAGAACGTGCACCACCGGGTGATCGCGGACCACCTGCGCTCTACCTCTTTCCTGATTGCTGATGGCGTGATGCCTTCCAACGATGGGCGCGGTTATGTGCTGCGCCGCATCATGCGCCGTGCCATGCGCCACGCGCACCTGCTGGGCGCCAAGGATCCGGTGATGCACCAACTGGTTCCGGCCCTAGTGCAGCAGATGGGCGCCGCCTATCCTGAACTGGGCCGCGCGCAGGCACTGATCCAGGAAACGCTGCACCTGGAGGAAAACCGTTTCAAACAGACGCTGGACCGCGGTCTGAAGCTGCTGGACGACGAACTGTCCGGACTGGACGAGGGCGCACCCCTGCAGGGTGAGGCTGCGTTCAAGCTTTATGATACCTACGGCTTCCCGCTGGACCTGACGCAGGACGCCCTGCGCGAAAAGGGGCGTGAAGTCGACACCGACGGCTTCGATACTGCCATGGCGGCGCAAAAGGCCAAGGCGCGTGCCGCATGGTCAGGCTCGGGCGAAAGTGCCGACAGCACCCTATGGTTCGATATTGCCGATGAACATGGCGCCACCGATTTCCTCGGCTATGAAACCGAAAGCGCCGAAGGCCAGATCCAGGCCATCGTCAAGGATGGCGAGATAGTGCGTGAGGCGGGTAAGGGCGATAGCGTTCAGCTTGTCCTGAACCAGACGCCGTTCTATGCCGAATCCGGTGGGCAGGTCGGAGACAGCGGTGAAATCCGTCTCGAAGGTGGCGCCCTGCGCGTCACGGACACCAAGAAAGCTGCCGATGTCTTTATCCACTTCTGCGAAGTGACCGATGGGATCGTGACGGTCAATGCACCCGCGCAGCTGGTGGTGGATCACACCCGCCGCAGCGCCATTCGTGCCAATCACTCCGCCACGCACCTGCTGCACGAGGCCCTGCGGGAGGCGCTTGGCGATCACGTGGCACAGCGCGGCTCGCTCAACGCTGAGGATCGTCTGCGCTTTGACTTCAGCCACGGAAAGGCGCTGAGCGCCGAGGAGCTGACCCAGGTTTCAAAAGACGTGAACACCTATATTCGCCAGAACACCCCGGTGGAGACCCGGATCATGACGCCGGATGATGCCCGTGCCCTGGGCGCGCAGGCGCTGTTTGGTGAGAAATACGGCGACGAGGTTCGTGTCGTCTCCATGGGGCGCGCAGCAACCGGCAAGGGTCACGACAAACAGACCTATTCCATCGAACTCTGCGGCGGGACACATGTGAAGCAGACCGGTGATATCGGTTCCTTCGTCATCCTTGGCGACAGCGCATCCTCGGCTGGCGTGCGGCGCATCGAGGCGCTGACCGGCGCTGCAGCCTCTGAATATCTGGAGGCCGAGGCGGGCCGGATGGCGGATGTGGCAGCGATGCTCAAGGCACAGCCTTCCGATGTCATCGACCGCATCAAGGCGCTGATGGACGAGCGCAAGGCGCTGCAGAACGAGGTATCGCAGCTGAAACAGCAAGTCGCTATGGGTGGCGGTGCGTCCGGTGGTGTCGAGACCAAAGAGATCGGCGGCAAGACCTTCCTCGGTCAGGCGCTGGAAGGCGTATCGGGCAAGGATCTGCGCGGGCTGATTGATGCGCACAAGCAGAAACTCGGATCCGGTGTGATCCTGCTGATCGCCAATGACGATGGCAAGGTCGCGGTTGCGGCCGGGGTCACCGATGATCTGACCGGAGAGATTTCCGCGGTGGATGTGCTCAAGGCCGCTGTACCTGCCGTTGGCGGCAAGGGCGGCGGTGGCCGCCCCGACATGGCGCAGGGCGGCGGCAAGGATTTCGCCGGGGCCGAAGCGGCCATCGCGGCGGCAGAAAAACTTTTGGAGGAATAATCATGGGCGCACTCTGGATTGCTCACGTCACGGTCACCGATGCGGAGGCCTATGGCAAATATGCCGAGCTGGCGGGTCCGGCGATTGCCAAACACGGGGGCAGCTTCATCGCCCGCGGCGGCAAGTTCGTACAGCTGGAAGGCAAGGAACGCCCACGTAACGTGGTGGCGAAATTCCCCAGCGTCGAGGCCGCCGTCGAATGCTACAACAGCCCGGAATACCAGGAGGCGCTAAGCCACGCGCGCGACGCCTCTGAGCGTGAGCTTATGGTAGTGGAAACCTCTGAATAATTGCGGTTTTCCGCGACCTGCCCAAAAAGGGCAGGGTGATACAAAAAGGAGCGCAGGTCATCCTGCGCTCCTTTTCTTTTGCCGGGATGCCACCAGCAATCAATAGGGATCGCGGGGGCGTCTATCGTCCGTCAGGCTCGAGGTGTGGCAGGTCACCAAAAGCTCGATCGCATCGGCCAGGTGCTCTTCCTGAATGTTGTAATCTCCGCGGGCGACGCGGATCTTGTGGGCTTCGATCATTACATCCGCATGGGTGCAGCCGGTGGGCGGTTCAAACCTGTAGCAAGCCAGCTCGATCATCAGCCCCAGCGGATCCTTGAAGTAGATCGAATCCATGAAGCCGCGGTCTTTGGCGCCGGAATGGCCGATGCCGCGGTCCTTCAGCCGCTTTTCAACTTGCGAGAACATGGCCCTGCTGACGTTGAAGGCGATGTGATGCACGCAGCCGGGTTCCGTCGGGGTGCGGCGGCGGTCGGGGGTGCGGGTTTCATTGGTGAAGACGGTGATCAGGCGCCCGTCACCGGGATCGAAATACAGGTGGCCTTCATCCGGGTTGTCCAGATTGGGCTGATCAAAGACGAAGGGCATGCCGAGGAGCCCCTCCCAGAAATCGATCGAAGTCTGCCTGTCGGCGCCGGTCAGCGTGATGTGATGGACGCCCTGTACCTGAATTTTCTGCATTCGGGTCCTCCTGTAATTTTGGCGGACCCTATCATGGATGCAGGATAGAGTAAGGCCGCCCCGGGGGGCGGCCTCGTAAATGTGATCAGCCGTTGGTCTTGGCCATTCGCTTGCGTTCATGCGGATCAAGGTACCGCTTGCGCAGGCGCACGTTGTTGGGCGTGACCTCGACCAGCTCGTCGTCGTTGATATAGGCAATCGCCTCTTCCAGCGACAGCGTCATCGGGGTGGTGAGGCGGACCGCCTCATCCGTGCCGGAGGCGCGCACGTTGGTCAGTTTTTTGCCTTTCAGCGGGTTCACTTCCAGGTCGTTGTCGCGGGAGTGTTCGCCGATGATCATGCCGGTATAGACGTCGGCCTGTGCGCCGATCATCATCTTGCCGCGCTCTTCGAGGTTCCACAGGGCGTAGGCAACCGACTGGCCGTTCTCCATCGAGATCAGAACACCAGCGCGACGGCCCGGGATCGGGCCCTTGTGCGGGGTCCAGCCGTGGAACACGCGGTTCAGAACACCGGTGCCGCGGGTGTCGGTCAGGAATTCGCCGTGATAGCCGATCAGACCGCGCGAAGGCACATGAGCGATGATCCGGGTCTTGCCGGCGCCTGCGGGCTTCATCTCGACGAGCTCACCCTTGCGGGCGCCGGTCAGTTTCTCGATCACTGCGCCGGAGTATTCGTCATCAACGTCGATGGTAGCCTCTTCGACGGGCTCCATCTTGACGCCGTTCTCTTCGCGCATGATCACCTGCGGGCGGGAGATCGACAGTTCGAACCCTTCACGGCGCATGTTTTCGATCAGAACGCCCATCTGCAATTCGCCGCGGCCCGAGACTTCGAAAGCTTCGCCGCCGGGCGTGTCGGCGATCTTGATGGCGACGTTGGATTCGGCCTCTTTCATCAGGCGATCGCGGATAACGCGCGATTGCACCTTCTTGCCATCGCGACCCGCCAGCGGGCTGTCATTGATGCCAAAGGTCACGGTGATGGTGGGCGGATCGATCGGCTGTGCGTCGAGCGGTTCATCCACGGCCAGGGCGCAGATGGTATCGGCCACGGTGGCCTTGGCCATGCCCGCGATGGAAACGATATCACCGGCCTGGGCTTCTTCGATGTCCTGTTCAGAAAGGCCGCGGAACGCCTGAATACGGGTCACGCGGAACTGTTCGATCTTCTGGCCCATGCGGGTCAGCGCCTGAACCGTAGCACCCACTTTCAGAGTGCCGGATTCGACGCGGCCGGTCAGCAGGCGGCCCACGAAGGGATCAGAGCCGAGCGTCGTGGCCAGCATGCGGAAATCTTCATTCTGATGCTTGATCTGCTTGGGCTCGGGCACGTGGTTGACGATCAGGTTGAACAGCGCGTGCAGATCCTTGCGGGGGCCGTCCAGCTCTGCATCGGCCCAGCCATTGCGGCCCGAAGCATACATATGCGGGAAGTCGAGCTGATCCTCGGTGGCATCCAGCGATGCGAACAGGTCAAAACATTCGTCCAGTGCACGGTCCGGCTCGGCGTCGGGCTTATCGACTTTGTTCAGTACGACGATGGGGCGCAGGCCCAGGGCCAGCGCCTTGGAGGTCACGAATTTGGTCTGCGGCATCGGGCCTTCGGCGGCATCGACCAGCAGCACAACACCATCGACCATGGACAGGATCCGCTCAACCTCGCCACCGAAGTCGGCGTGGCCGGGGGTGTCAACGATATTGATGCGGGTGCCATTCCACTCGACCGAGGTCGGTTTTGCAAAAATGGTGATGCCCCGCTCGCGCTCCAGGTCGTTGCTGTCCATGGCGCGTTCCGCCACAGCCTGGTTTTCGCGGAAGGCGCCGGATTGTTTCAGCAACTCGTCGACGAGGGTGGTTTTCCCGTGGTCCACGTGTGCAATGATCGCAATGTTGCGCAGGTCCATGACGTCAGCCTTTGTAAGGAAGTTGCGCCGCGCATAGCCCGATACCGGCCCGAAGGCCAGAGAAAATACGAAAATACGGCGCAATGGTCGCTGCAGTGCAGCGGTTTGGACGCCCCGATAGCGCTGTCAGTGGCCAGAAGACCCTGAAAACAGATGAATGACAAGGATCCCGGCCAAGATCATCGCCATGCCAAGCACGGCGGGAAGGTCCAGTTTCTGCCCGAAGACGACCAATCCGATCACTGCAATCATCACGATGCCGAGGCCAGACCAGATTGCATAGACGATCCCGACGGGCATCACCCGCAGCGTCAGACCCAGCATGTAGAAGGAAAACCCGTAGGCCACCAGAACGATCAGGGAAGGCAGCAGACGGCTGAATTGCTGGCTGGCCTGCAGGGCGGTGGTGCCGATGGTTTCGGCGGCCACGGCAATGATCAGATAGGCGTAATGAACCGGCATCAGGGCCTCCGGAGTTCAAAAGGAAAATGCTCCTTTTCCGCGTAGCGCAAGCGGCGGTTCCGGAACAGCCCCGAAAATCCCAAGTGTAGTTTTTTGTTTGTTTGGCAGAGCCTTTGGGGATGCAGGGGCAGTGAAGACACTCTGCAGGGCAGCAGGCGCTGGCACTGTCGTGGACCGGTGTATCCGTAAAATGGAGTTCAATTTTCTAACCGAACAGAAACGGTTTTTGGATACAAAGCAGGTTGGAAGGAAATCTGATGAAGCATTTTCTGGCCGGCTTGGCGGCTTGTATCGTCGTTGCATTGTCGCCGTTGCTGGTTCTGGCTTCGAACAACGACCTGCGTCCGGGTGATCCGATCCTGGTCGTTTCCGCCCCCTGGGGGCCGGGCGCGCCGGATGTGATCGCCGGTTCAGGTTTGCAGGAGATTTCCCCCGAACGCGCGCCATTTGGTGCGCTGACAGTTATCGAGGATCTGGCGGACGCCAGACGGTTAAAAGAAAACGGTGCCTGGTTTGTGGTTGATGGAACGGTGATCGCCCAGATCTGTGCGGAGTGAGTAAAGGGGTTGCTCGGGTATGGGCAAGAATACACAGGACGGTGGGCTGGGTTTGTCAGCCGCCGCGAATACTTCTGACAAAAAGTTTCAGCGTTTGGCCACTCTGGCCCTGCTGCCTGCGCCGGCCCTGGTGGCCTATTTCGTTGATGGCGCAGTGTCGTGGTGGCTGATGGCCAGCTTGAGCGCCGCCCTAGGCCTATTGACGTGGCTGTCAAAAGGGTTCTCCGACAGCTTTCGCGATTATGTCATCACCTTCTGCTATATCGGGCACAGCATTCTGTTCACGACCTCCTTTGCCGGTCACGCCTGGCAGATCGACAGTCATATGCTGTTCTTTGCCTCGCTCGCCGTGGTGTCGACCCTCTACAGTCCCGGCGCGGTAATCTTTGCCACCGTGCTTGTGGCGGTTCATCACCTTGCCTTCAGCCTGATGCTGCCCTCCTTGGTGTTCCCGGGCGGCTCGGTCCTTGCCAGCATCGAACGCACGGTGATGCACGCCGTGATCCTGCTGCTGGAGGCCGGTATTCTGCTGATGAGCATCTTTCAGCGTCAGGCGGCCCGTAGGGCGCTCGAAGAGCAGCAACAGGCGCTGCAGGAAGAGGCAGCCAAGGCTGAGGAGGCAGAAGAGGAAGCCCTGCGCAGCAAGCGGGATTCAGAAAACGTTGTGATGATTTTCGACGAGAGCCTGAAAACTATGGCGGCAGGAAACCTCAGCGGTCGTATCACCGGTGATTTCCCGCATGAGTACGAATCCATGCGCGACGCCTTCAATGAACTGGCGGAAAGCCTGAACTCGGGCATTGGCACCGCAATGACGATCTCCGGCGATTTCCGCAACGATGCGCATTCCGTTTCTGAGGCGGTGCAAAGCCTGTCGGCCCGGACGGAATCGCAGGCGGCAACCCTGACCGAAACCACGGCGGCCCTTCAGGAGTTGAGCGAGTCAGTGAAGAAAAGCGCGGCTGATTCCGGCAAGGCCGCCGAGAATGCACGCACGGCCTATCGCGGTGCGGTGGAAAACGGCGATCTGATGTCGGCAGCCGTGGATGCCATGGGAAACATCGAACAGTCCTCCAACGAGATTTCGACGATCATCAACGTGATCGAGGATATTTCCTTCCAGACCAACCTTTTGGCGTTGAATGCGGGCGTCGAGGCCGCCCGCGCCGGAGAAAGTGGCCGAGGCTTCGCTGTTGTGGCGGCCGAAGTCCGGGCACTGGCGCAGCGCACCGCCGACGCTGCAAACGAGGTGAAGTCGCTGATTGGAACCAGCGCCAAGCAGGTCAAGGAAGGTTCGGAACTGGTCAACAAGGCTGGCGACGCCCTTCAGGATATCGTCGCGCGGGTTTCCGAAACCAATAAGCTGATTGAGGCAATCTCCGGCACATCAACCGATCAGGCTTCTGCCCTGTCCGAAATGGCTTCGGCGCTTAGCACGCTGGACGGGGCGACCCAAACCAATGCCGCCATGGTTGAAGAGATGACCGCCATGAGCATGAGCATGGACAGCAAGGCGCGTGAGCTGGCCGGAACGCTGTCGCGTTTTGAGCTTGATGATCAGCAGTCAGGTATGGGTGGAGCAGGGGGGCTGCGTCTGGTGAGCTGACGCAACCCTGCCCAGCAATCTGGGTGTTCCGTCCATCGCATTGGCCGGGCCGAATTAAGTAAATGAACGGAAACGGGGGCGGTGGTGATCACTGCCCTGGTTTCCGTTTGGTCTGATTATGTCTGTGGGGCCCGTCCGGAGGGGAGGTGTTTAGACCCGGCCGGCGGCTTCAAACCAGGGCAATAACTGAGCGCGCACATGGGTCCAGACCTCTGGCGCCCCCCTGGCCACTTTTACCCCGACGCGCTCTTCCAGTTGGATGAGGCTGACATCGTATTCCACCCAGCTGCCGCCACCGCTCAATAGGTTCAGAAAGATCGGCTGAACCCGGTCGATGGATTTGGCGTAGATAGCATCCGGACTCTCAGCGGCTTCAAACTCGGTCCAGAGCCCGTGAAAGGCGCTGCCTTGCGGATGCGGCAGAAGGTGGAACAGGCGCTCTGCGGCGGCGGCTTCCTTGGCCTCAAGCGCGGCCAGCGCCGCAGGGTCCTGGGTGCCGTGTATTGGAGTGTCCCCGGCGTCGATTTCCACAAGATCATGTAGCAACAGCATCTGCACGATGCGGCCCACATCCACGTCGTGGGCGCTGTGCTCGGCCAGGATCCAGCCATAGAGCATGATGTGCCAGCTGTGTTCGGCAGAGTTTTCCCGGCGCGATCCATCTCCGAGTTTGGAGGCGCGCAGAACCAGTTTCAGCGCGTCGGCCTGGTTGAGGAATTCCAGCCTCTGGGTCAGTGTCGCGCAACTCGCTACGCTGCCCTGACCCAAAAGGTTCATCGCGTGATGGTAGGCCTTGGGGAATTGCGTTTCCAGCGCTGCGGCGCGTCCAGTGGACAGGTTTTCCCGCACCACATCAAAATGGAACTCCGGCGCATCCGCGCAGTACAGGGTCTGAAAGATCGGCTGACAATGGTCCAGATGCTTGGCGAACCGTGCATCAAGACTTTCGCCCGCCTCGAATTCGCGCCAAAGGTCGAACAGCTCTGCGCCCTGATCCTCTGGGAGCAAGCCAAACAGTCGCTGGGCCGCTGCCAGTTCAGAAACCGCCACGGCCTCCCAGTCGACGTCATCGGTGATCGGATGATCGCCCGCGTCGATTTCCACCAGATCATGCAGCAACAGCATCCGGATGACCCGGTCGATGTTCACATCCGGGTCTGCCAACGGGGCGAGCGCCAGCGCATAAAGCGCCAGGTGCCAGCTGTGTTCGGCGGAGTTTTCCGCGCGCGACCCGTCCAGAATTAGGTTTTGCCGTTCGATCCGGCGTAGTTTCTCTGCTTCGAGGAGAAAGTCGAACTGTCGTTGGAGGCGCATCGTCACGACGCGCCGTCCGTCTTGTTCAGCTGCGCTTCAGCTTCGGCCTGCAGGGCTGCGATTTTCTGGTTCAGGAAATCGCGGGCTTTGCGCTCGGCAAGGCGCACGCGGATCTCGGTCAGAAAGGCCTCTTCCAGAGATTGGGACGCCGCGCCCAGAACCTGTCCGACTTCGACATAAAGCCGGTCCTGGCCGATGGCGTCCTGTATCTTCAGCGTATCGATGGCCAGCTTTTGGGCCAGCGTCTCGATCGTGCTCATCAGCGCGTGTTCTCTGTCAGGCGGCGTTTGACGTAGTCGTTCACGTTGGTCATCAACGTGTCCATGTGCTGATCTTGGAAGAAGTGATCCGCGCCTTCGACCTCGGTATGGGTAATGGTGATACCTTTCTGCTCGTGCAGCTTGTTCACCAGGTTCACCGTGTCTGCGGGCGGCGCCACGCGGTCGGCGGTGCCGTTGATGATCAGACCCGAGGACGGGCAGGGCGCCAGGAAGGAGAAGTCATACATATTGGCAGGCGGAGCTACCGAGATGAAGCCAGTGATCTCCGGGCGGCGCATCAGCAGCTGCATGCCGATCCAAGCCCCGAAGGAGAAGCCGGCAACCCAGCAATGCTTGGAGTTGTTGTTCATCGACTGCAGGTAATCCAGCGCCGATGCCGCATCGGACAACTCACCGACGCCTTGGTCGTATTCACCCTGCGACCGGCCAACGCCCCGGAAATTGAAGCGCAGCACGGTGAAGCCCATGTTGTAGAAGGCATAGTGCAGGTTATAGACAACCTTGTTGTTCATCGTGCCGCCAAACTGAGGGTGCGGATGCAGGATGATCGCGATCGGTGCGTCTTTTTCTTTTTGGGGGTGATAGCGGCCTTCCAGGCGGCCTTCGGGTCCGGGGAAAATGACCTCAGGCATGGGCAGTACGTTCCTACTCTTGGTATTTCCTTGAATGCCGGACCGGGAAACTTGACGAATTCGGTAAGGCACCTTAGAACTGTTCTAATTGTTGCGGGGGTCTTGGACCTGCGCTGTCAAGATCAGATATGCGTTGATGCGGTTAAGGTCAATGTTTTCGGCATTTACGCGGCTGTTTGGAGTGTCTGGACGATGAAACTATCCACCAAGGGGCGCTATGCCATGGTTGCCCTTGCTGATATTGCCCTGCAACCGGAAGGCACCCTTGTCGTGCTTGGCGATATCTCCAAACGTCAGGATATTTCGCTGCCCTATCTGGAGCAGCTGTTTGTGAAACTGCGCCGTGCCGATCTGGTGGCTTCGGTACGTGGGCCGGGCGGCGGCTATCGTCTGGCGAAACCTGCGTCGGAAATCCGGGTGGTGGATGTGCTGTCGGCCGTCGATGAAACCGTTGATGCGATGCACAAGGGGGCAGGTGCCTCCGGCGCGGCCTCCGGATCGCGGGCGCAGTCGCTGACCAACCGTCTGTGGCAAAGTCTTAGCGCGCAGGTCTATGTGTTCCTGCACCAGACGCGCCTGTCGGATGTGATCGAAAACGAGCTGGCGCCGTGCCCGGCGGTTCCGAACCTTTTTGCGGTGGTCGACGCCGAGGCCGATTGACCCCGGTTCCCGCTAGAGGCAGGGACGGTGCAAGTGCCCTCAGATTGGAAAACATGAGTCTATGAAACGCGTTTATCTGGATCACAATGCCACCACGCCCGTGCGGGCAGAGGCGCGCGATGCGATGATTGCGGCGATGGACCTGTGCGGCAACCCGTCGTCAGTGCATGCCGAAGGGCGCGCGGCGAAATCTCTGATCGAACGCAGCCGCGCGCAGATCGCGGAGGCCTTTGGCGCAGACGGGGCCGATATTGTCTTTACCTCCAGCGCCACCGAGAGCGCAGCGCTGGCTTTGTCTGGGCGGGGTCTGCACGGCGCCCCGGTTGAACACGATGCTGTAAGGGCCTGGACTAACGAGGATCTTTCCGTGTCCCAGCAGGGTATCGTCGAGGTGCCCGACCCGGCTGGCTCGACGTTGCAGTTGGCCAATTCGGAAACCGGCGTGGTGCAGAACCTGCCGCAGGGTCTGGCGGTGACGGATGCGACCCAGGCCTTTGGCAAGCTGCCGGTGGCCTTTAACTGGCTCGGCGCCCAGATGGCGCTGATTTCGGCGCATAAACTGGGCGGCCCCAAGGGCTGCGGTGCGCTGGTGCTGAAGCGCGGCACCGATCTGGCGTCGCAGATCAAGGGCGGCGGGCAGGAAATGGGCCGTCGCTCGGGCACCGAGAACGTGATCGGCATCGCCGGTTTTGCGGCTGCTGCCACGGCGGCGGCCCGGGATCTGGCCGATGGGCGCTGGGATCGCGTCGCCGAACTTAGAAATATTCTAGAAAATGCCCTTGCGGTCGACGCCCCGGAAACTATTTTTGTCGGGAAAGAGTCGCCCCGCCTGCCCAACACCACTTGTTTCGCCACCCCGGGCTGGAAAGGCGAAACGCAGGTCATGCAAATGGACCTTGCCGGTTTCGCCATTAGCGCGGGCAGTGCCTGCTCCAGCGGCAAGGTCCGGGCAAGCGCGGTTCTGACTGCGATGGGATACGATGAGATAACCGCCCAGGGCGCCGTTCGGGTTTCGCTCGGGCTGGAGACAACAGAAGAAGATGTGCTGCGCTTTGCCGAAGCGTGGCTGAAGAAACAAAAGAAACATCGCGCCCGCGCGGCGTGAGTGCAGGAGATGATCATGGCCGCTTTGGACCAAACGCAAGTCAAGGAAGGTGTAGACCAGGAAACCGTGGATGCGGTGGCCGAGGTCAGCACGTATAAATACGGCTGGGAGACCGATATCGAGATGGAATACGCCCCCAAGGGCGTGAACCCCGATATCGTGCGCCTGATCTCTGAAAAGAACGAAGAACCGGAATGGATGACCGAATGGCGTCTGTCCGCCTTTGAACGCTGGAAGCAGATGGATGAACCGGACTGGGCGATGGTCAGCTACCCGGAAATCGATTTCCAGGATCAGTATTACTACGCCCGTCCGAAATCGATGGAAGTGAAGCCGAAGTCACTGGATGAGGTCGACCCCAAGCTGCTCGCCACTTACGAAAAGCTTGGTATCCCCCTGAAAGAACAGATGATTCTGGCAGGCGTCGAAGGCGCTGAGGATACCCCTGCCGAAGGCCGCAAGGTCGCTGTGGACGCGGTGTTCGACTCCGTGTCGGTCGGCACCACCTTCCAGAAGGAGCTTGAAGAGGCAGGTGTCATCTTCTGCTCGATCTCCGAAGCGATCAAGAACCACCCCGAGTTGGTGAAGAAATACCTCGGCTCGGTCGTGCCGGTGTCCGACAACTTCTACGCCACGCTGAACTCGGCCGTGTTCTCGGATGGCTCCTTTGTTTACGTGCCGCCGGGTGTGCGCTGCCCGATGGAACTCTCCACCTATTTCCGCATCAACGCGGAAAACACCGGCCAGTTCGAGCGGACTCTGATCATCGCGGACAAGGGCTCTTACGTCTCTTACCTCGAAGGCTGCACCGCGCCGCAGCGTGACGTGGCCCAGCTGCACGCAGCCGTGGTCGAGATCATCATCGAAGAAGACGCCGAGGTGAAATACTCCACCGTTCAGAACTGGTATCCCGGTGACGAAAACGGCAAAGGCGGCATCTACAACTTTGTCACCAAACGCGCCGATTGCCGCGGTGACCGAGCCAAGGTGATGTGGACCCAGGTGGAAACTGGCTCTGCCGTGACCTGGAAATACCCGTCCTGCATCCTGCGCGGCGACGACAGCCAAGGTGAGTTCTACTCGATCGCCATCGCCAACAACATGCAGCAGGCCGACACCGGCACCAAGATGGTGCACCTGGGTAAGCGCACAAAATCGCGCATCGTGTCCAAGGGGATTTCGGCCGGCAAGGCGCAGAACACCTATCGTGGTCTGGTCTCTATGCACCCTAAAGCCAAGGAAAGCCGCAACTACACCCAGTGTGACAGCTTGTTGATCGGCGACAAATGCGGCGCCCACACGGTTCCCTACATCGAAGTAAAGAACAACTCCTCGCGGGTGGAGCATGAGGCGACCACATCCAAAGTGGACGATGAACAACTGTTCTACTGCCGTCAGCGTGGCATGGACGAAGAAGAAGCGGTCGCTCTGGTGGTGAATGGCTTCTGCAAGGACGTACTGCAGGCCCTGCCGATGGAATTCGCCATGGAAGCACAGCAGCTGGTTGCGATCAGCCTTGAAGGTTCGGTGGGCTGATACTGATGCGGCGGACGCCTGATCAAAACCTTTCCAGACCGGCTCGGGGCGCGTGGGATCACCACCGCCTCCATCGGCAGGGAACCGGCAGCGCGGCAGTGCTGCTGGCCGGGTTTTGCACGGGCGCCGTTGTGGGCGGCTGGATCACTGATGGGCTTGGCGTTTATGCCGTGGGTGCGGTTGGAGCTCTGGCGTTTTGGTGCGTCGGCTTCTGGATCTCTCGCCGCCGTCAACGCGGCAGGGATGGTCTGAAATGACTGCTGTTCCTTTGCATAACGGGCCTTTGCGGCTGTTCTGGTGGAAAGGTACGCCGAACTTCGGTGATGCCCTGTCGCGCATCGTGACGGCGCATGTCTCAGGGCGTGCGGTGCAGCACAGCCGCCCGGCGCAGGCGGATCTGTTTGCGGTGGGGTCGATCCTGCAGATCGTGCGCCGGAATTTTTCGGATAAATCCACACCGAAAAACAACGCACCGTGGATCTGGGGGAGCGGTGTTTTGCACCATATTCCCAATGGGTTCCTTGAAAATGTTCAGGTGGCCCTGCTGCGCGGTCCGGTAACTGCGGCCTTGCTGGGATTGCAGGCAAACCGGTTCGGGGATCCGGGGTTTCTGATCGCGGATGCGCTTGGCGACAAGCCGACGCGGGGCGACCGTATCGGATTGGTACCGCATCACAGCCAGATCGACGATCCGATGGTCCGGGCCGTTGCGGCCTCCGATCCTGCCTTCGATCTGATCGATCCCCGCAGGGAGCCCGAGGTGGTGTGCCAACAGATCGGCGCCTGCCGCCATGTGTTTGCGTCGTCGCTGCATGGGCTGATTACCGCGGATTCTTACGGCGTGCCCTCTACCTGGGTTTGGCCCGGCGATCAGGGCTATCTGAAATACCACGACTACGCTGCCTCGATCGGGCGTGCGATGATCGCGCCGACGGCATGGGAGGATATTCCCGGCCTTGCGCGCGGCCTGCACCACGACGACGGGCCGCTGCCCCACGCCGATGGGATCGCTGCGGCTCAGGCCGCGCTTTATGACACATTTCCCGCCGCGTTGCGGAGCCACCAGGCTCTGGCGGTGGATCCGACAAAGAAAACGAATACAGGCGCGGCCACGGCCGTGCACTCAGGATAAGAAACGAGGAAATCATGCTGGAAATCAAAAACCTGCAAGTCAAACTTGAAGAAGAGGAGAAGCAGATCCTCAAAGGTGTGGACCTGACGGTCGAGGCTGGCAAGGTACACGCGATCATGGGACCGAACGGGTCGGGTAAATCGACCCTGTCTTATGTTCTGTCCGGTAAGGACGGCTATGAGGTAACGGGCGGCACGGCGACGCTGGAGGGTGAAGATCTGCTGGATCTGGAGCCGGAAGAGCGCGCGGCAGCTGGCCTGTTCCTGGCGTTCCAGTATCCGGTCGAAATCCCCGGCGTCGGCAACATGACCTTCCTGCGCACCGCCGTGAACGCGCAGCGCAAGGCGCGCGGCGAGGAAGAACTCTCCGCTGCTGATTTCCTGAAAGAAGTCCGCGCCAAGGCTAAGGATCTGAAGATCGACGCCGACATGCTGAAACGTCCGGTCAACGTCGGTTTCTCCGGCGGTGAGAAGAAGCGTAACGAGATCCTGCAGATGGCGATGCTGGGCCCCAAGATGTGCATTCTCGATGAAACCGACTCCGGTCTCGATGTCGATGCGATGAAGCTGGTGGCTGATGGCGTCAACGCGCTGCGTGACGAAGGCCGTGGCTTCCTGGTGATCACCCACTACCAGCGCCTGCTGGATCACATCAAACCGGATGTGGTGCACATCATGGCCAATGGCCGCATCATCAAAACCGGCGGCCCCGAGCTGGCGCTCGAGGTGGAAAACAACGGTTATGCCGACATCCTGGCAGAGGTGGCGTAAATGGCGCTTCCCGAGGTAAAACAAACAGCTACGGATGCGCGGCTCGCCGCGCTGACGCTGCCCGAGGGTGGCTGCCTGGAACCGGCACGCCGCGCTGCGCTGTCCCGCGTGCAAACGCTTGGTCTGCCCGGTCGCCGCGATGAGTACTGGAAATACACCCGGCCCGAGACACTGACCTCGGCCGAGGTCACGCCTGCCGCTGTCTTTGACGCGGGCGAGCCGCCGATGTTCGATGAATTCGACAGCCTGAAGGTCGTCTTTGTCGATGGTGTCTTTGATGCCGACGCTTCGGACGATCTGGCGCTCGAAGGTGTTCAGATCGACCGGATTGCTGATATCTGCGGCAAAGATATCCATTGGGCCAAAGACTTGTACGGTGTTCTTGAGGCACGCGGCCAATCCCCGGTTGCCCGTCCGCTTGCGGCGCTGAATACGGCCTTTGCCCAGGATGGTCTGGCGATCCACGTGACCGGCACCCCTTCCAAGCCGATCAACATGGTCTATCGCCACACCGAGACCGGTTCGGATGCAATCCTGCACCACGTCATTCTTGTGGACGCGGGCGCCGAAGCCACGATCCTGGAAAACGGTCCGGCGGCGGCGCGGTTCAACAAATGCATGGAGATTGACATTGCCGACACCGGCAAGCTGCATCTGGTGCGTTCGCAGGGCCGTGATCACGAACGCCGCGCGGCCACGCATCTGTTTGCGCGGCTCGGCACGGAATCGCAGCTCAAGGCCTTTACCCTCACCGTTAACGGCGTGCTGACCCGTAACGAGGCGGTGATCGAGCTGACCGGCGACGATGCCATTGCGCATATTGCGGGCGCCTGCGCCGGTGATGGCGACTTCCATCACGATGACACCGTGTTCATCACCCATGACGCGGTGAATTGCGAAAGCCGTCAGGTCTTCAAGAAGGTTCTGCGCAACGGGGCAACCGGTGTGTTCCAGGGCAAGATCCTGGTCAAGGAAGGTGCGCAGAAAACCGATGGCTACCAGATCAGCCAATCGCTGCTGCTGGATGACGACAGCCAGTTCCTCGCCAAGCCCGAGCTGGAGATCTACGCCGATGACGTGGCCTGCTCGCACGGTTCCACGTCTGGCGCGATTGACGAGGATGCGCTGTTCTATCTGCGTTCGCGTGGGGTGCCGGAAGGTGATGCGACCGACCTGTTGACGCTTGCATTCCTGGCCGAGGCCGTCGACGAAATCGAGGACGACACGATCGCCGAGGCAATCGTCGCGCGTCTCGAAGGCTGGTTGTCGCGGCGCCGCTGATGGCTGTGACAACTGACATTGTCGCTACATACCGGGGGCCGCGCCGTGTAATTGCGCGGCTCCTGTCAATGGGGCACCGCGAAGACCGGTTGCTGGCCTTCGTGATGTTCGGCTGCGCCATGGCATTCGTGGCGCAGATGCCACGCCTTGCGCGTGAGGCGCATCTGACGGGGCAAGAGCTGAACATGCTGCTTGGCGGCGCGCTTCTTGGGCTGGTCTTCATGGCGCCACTGGCGCTTTATGCGCTATCTCTCGTGCTGCATCTCCTTGCGCGTATTCTGGGTGGACAGGGTGAGGCTTATCGTTCTCGTCTGGTTCTGTTCTGGACGCTGCTGGCCTCCAGCCCGCTCTTGCTGCTGAACGGATTGGTTGCCGGGTTCATCGGCCCGGGTCCTGCGCTCAACAGCGTTGGCATTTTGTGGCTGGCGGTTGTGCTGTGGTTCTGGCTGTCTGGCATGATCGAAGCCTATTGGAACCGCACATGACCCCGTTCCTGAACCTTGCACTGCTGACCCTGCGCAGCCCCGCCAAAGCGGCCGAGATCGTTCTTGCCCAGCAATGGCGGGGAGAGGCGGTCTGGACAGGTTTGTTGCTGGTGGCCGTGCTGAACGCGCTGACCCATGCGCTGATGCTGTGGCTGTTTCCGGTGGCGCAGGAACTGGCGTTTCTCAATATGTCACCGACGGCGCTGGTGGGGCTTTCTGCCGGTCTTCTCGTGGTCTTTTCCGTGGCGGTGACCTTTTGCGGTCGGCTGATCGGCGGGCAGGGTGGCTTTGCCCAGGTTCTTCCGGTGATGGTCTGGCTGCAACTGGTCCGTGTCGGCATTCAGGCCGTGGTGATCGTGGTGACGCTGCTCTCGGCTGGTATCGGCGCCTTGCTGAGCCTGCTGGTTAACGTGTTTTTGATTTACGTGCTCCTGCATTTCGTGAACGAGGCGCATAGGTTCAATTCCCTGTGGCGCGCCTTTGGCGTGCTGGTTATGGCGAGCCTTCTGGCCCTCTTTTCTCTGACATTCGTTTTGGGTCTTCTTGGCCCAGCCAAACTGGGACTGCCCGCTTATGTATGACGTCAACACGATCCGATCCGATTTCCCGATCCTGTCCCGGCAGGTGAACGGCAAGCCGCTGACCTATCTGGACAATGGTGCCTCGGCGCAAAAGCCGCAGGTGGTGATCGATGCGATCACACGGGCGTATTCGGAGGAATATGCGAATGTTCACAGGGGCTTGCACTTCCTGTCTAACCTCGCAACCGAGAAGTATGAATCCGTGCGGGGGGTCATTGCCCGGTTCCTGAACGCAGGTGATGAGAACACGATTGTGCTGAACTCCGGCACCACCGAAGGGATCAATCTGGTTGCTTACAGCTGGGCCATGCCGCGGTTCGAACCGGGGGATGAGATCGTTCTGTCGGTGATGGAGCATCACGCCAATATCGTGCCTTGGCATTTCCTGCGCGAACGGCAAGGCGCCGTTCTGAAATGGGTGGATACCGCGCCCGACGGCAGCCTTGATCCCCAGGCTGTGATTGATGCCATCGGTCCGAAAACTAAACTGGTTGCCATCACTCAATGTTCCAACGTGTTGGGCACCGTGGTGGATGTTAAGACCGTGACCGAAGGCGCCCGCGCCAAAGGCGTTCCGGTTCTGGTGGACGGGTCGCAAGGCGCCGTGCACATGCCAGTCGATGTGCAGGACATCGGCTGCGATTTCTATGCCATCACCGGGCACAAGCTTTATGGCCCCTCGGGATCGGGGGCGATCTATATCCGCCCCGAACGGATGGCGGAAATGCGTCCCTTTATTGGTGGGGGTGACATGATCCGCGAGGTCACGCGGGATACGGTCACCTACAACGATCCGCCGATGAAATTCGAGGCCGGCACGCCGGGGATCGTGCAGACGATTGGTTTGGGCGTCGCGCTGGAATACATGATGGATATCGGGATGGAGAACATCGCCGCCCATGAACGCGATCTGTGCGACTACGCCTCCGCGCGGCTGAACGGCCTCAACTGGATCAGTGTTCAGGGGCAGGCACCGGGCAAGGCGGCAATCTTTAGCCTGACCATGAACAACGCTGCGCATCCCCATGATATTTCGACCATTCTCGACAAGAAGGGCGTGGCAGTCCGTGCGGGGCAGCATTGCGCGGCGCCGCTGATGGATCACCTTGGTGTGGCGGCGACCTGCCGTGCGTCCTTTGGAATGTATAACACAAGGGAAGAGGTCGACACGCTGGTCGATGCGCTGGAACTGGCGCACGAGTTGTTCTCATAAAACATCGCGTTCCCGGCCCCGGGTGATCGGGACCGGGAACCGAGCCGACCTATGCCGTCGCACCGCCCAGCAGATCCATGCGGGGCATCAGATCCAGCAAATGACGTGAATACTCATGCGCGGGGGCTTCGAACAGAGTTTCTGCCTCCGCGATTTCGCAGATCTGGCCGTTCCGCATCACTGCAATCCTGTCGCACATCTGACGAATGACCGGCAGGTCGTGACTGATGAAGATCATGGTCAGGCCCAGTTCCTCTTGCAAGTCTTTGAGAAGGTTCAGGATTGTCGCCTGAACCGAGACGTCCAGCGCCGATGTCGGCTCATCACAGATCAGGATCCGCGGGCGCGACGCCAGCGCCCGCGCGATTGATATACGCTGCCGCTGGCCACCGGAAAACTCATGCGGATAGCGCAGCCCGGCGGCGGCGCCCAGCCCGACATGATCCAGAAGATCGCCTACCACCCGGCGGGTTTCCTTGTCGCTGTCGGTCATCCGGTGATAGCGGATTGGCTCGGCGACGATATCGAACACCCGCATTCGCGCATTGAGCGAGGAATAGGGGTCCTGAAATATCATTTGCAGCGCCCGGCGGGCCTGCTGCGCCGGGGCGCTGTTGGGGCGCGAGCTAACATCTTGGCCCAGCACCCGGATGGCACCGGAATCCGGGTGATAAAGCCCCGCGATCAGCCGCGCGATGGTGGACTTGCCTGAGCCGGATTCCCCCACGATGCCAAAGGTTTCCCCTTCGGCGACCGAGAATGTCGCCTCGTCCACCGCCCGCAGCATGCGCCGGTTCCGTTTGAGCAGCGATTTTTGCAAAACGAAGGAGAGGTCGAGTTTTTCGACCTCGACCGCAGCCTGTCCCTGACGGTCACTGCGGGCCTGTCCCAGCCAGTGGTTCTGGACGTCGATCCGGCTAAAGGGCTTGGTGTCGCCCTCGATAGAGTCGACCGAGGTGAACCGCTCCAGCTTTCGATCCGCGCGCGGAACAGCGGCGATCAGGGATCGGGTGTATTCGTGATTGGGGGCGCCAAGGATCTGCGCAACATCACCGGTTTCCACCACTTCGCCGCGGTACATCACCACCACCCGATCAGCGATATTTGCAATGACGCCAATGTCATGGGTGACGATGATGACGCCCAGATTGCGTTCCCGGCACAGACGTTTCAACAGGTCAAGGATCTGCGCCTGGATCGACACATCCAGCGCGGTGGTTGGTTCATCCGCGATGATCAGATCGGGATCGCCGGCAAGGGCAAGGGCAATGACCACCCGCTGACGCATGCCGCCCGAGAACTGGTGCGGATAGGCGCGCAGCCGTGCCTTGGCCTCGGTGATGCCGACCTGTTCCAGCAGTTCCACCGCACGGTCTTCGGCCTTGGCATCCTTCAATCCCGTTGTTTTTTCAATCGTTTCAACCAGCTGCGCGCCGATGGTCATCAGGGGATTGAGCGAGGTTTGCGGATCCTGGAAGATCATCCCGATCCGGTCCCCCCGGATCCGGCGCATCTCATCCTCGTCGCGCCCACGCAGCTCTTCCCCCTGAAACAGGATCGAGCCGCCCGCAACGCGCCCCGGCGCCTCCAAGAGGTCAATGATTGCGTTGCCAATGGTGGATTTACCGGCGCCGGATTCTCCGACTAGACCGACGACTTCCCCCGGGTTCACCGAAAGCGAGACATTTCGCGCCGCCTTGACCGTGCCGCGACGGGTGGGGAACTCGACATCGAGCCCTTCGATTTTCAAAAGTTCAGTCATCTTAGTTTCGGATTGAGGGCATCACGCATCCAGTCGCCAAGCAGGTTCACTGCAAAAACCAGAACGACCAGTGCGATTGCGGGAAAGAAGGTGATCCACCACAGACCGGAGAAGAGGTATTCGTTGCCAACCCGGATCAGGGTGCCAAGCGACGGCGTGGTGGGCGGGATGCCCTGACCAAGGAAGGACAGGGTCGCCTCGGAGATGATGGCAAGGGCAAGACCGATGGTCGCAATCACCAGAACCGGGCGCAGGGTGTTGGGAAAGATGTGACGGATCATGATCAGCCAGCGGGGCAGGCCGATGATGCGCGCCGCCTGCACGTATTCCTTGTTTGCCTCGACCAATGTGGCGCCGCGGGCGACGCGGGCGAATTGCGGCCAGTCGGTCAGGCCAATGGCGATGATCACCACGTAGATGGCGAATTCGTCGCGCAGCTCCAGTGGCAGTACGGCGCGGCCGATGCCGTTGATCAGGATCGCCAGCAGAATGCCCGGGATGGTCAGCTGCACATCGGCGATGCGCATGATCACCGCATCGGTGACGCCACCGACGTAGCCCGAAATCACCCCCAGCGTGACGCCCAAAACCATGCCAAGGCAAACGGCAGCCAGCCCCACGATGATGGAGAGGCGCCCACCGTAAAGGACCGTCGATAGCATGTCGCGGCCCTGATTGTCGGTGCCCAGCAGGTATTGCGGTTGCCCGCCTTCGGCCCAGGCGGGGGGTAGCTTGCCATCCCGGAGCGAGATTTGCGCCGGATCAAAGGGATCAAATGGCGCGAGAACGGGGGCAAAAACGCAGGCCAGGATCATCAGAACCGTGATCACGGCGGCAATCACCGCCCCCGGTGAATGGAAAAAGGACCAGACGATGTCATTGTCCTTGAAACGCTCCCAGCGGGTGGCCGGGCGATCGGTTGGAAGGCTCATCAGGACCCCAGACGGATACGTGGATCGACGACGAAATATAGAATGTCGACGATCAGATTAATCAGGACGAACAGCAGCGCCACGAAGACAAGGTAAGCGGCCATGATCGGCACATCGACGAAATCGACAGCCTGGATGAACATCAGGCCGGTGCCGGGCCACTGAAACACGGTTTCCGTGATCACCGAAAAGGCGATCAGCCCGCCGATATTTAGGCCGATGATGGTGATCACCGGAACCAGCGTGTTGCGCAGCGCGTGACGAAAGTTCACCGCCCGTTCAGACAGGCCACGGGCGCGGGCGAACTTGATGAAATCGGTGCGCATGACCTCCATCATCTCGGCCCGCACCAGACGCAGGATCAACGTCAGCTGAAACAGCGACAGGGTAATCGCGGGCAGGACGATGGCGCGCCAGCCATCGCTGGTCAGCAGTGATGTTTTCCACCAGCCAAGGTCCACTGTACCGCTGCGCCCCGAGGACGGCAGCCAGCGCAGATGCACGGCAAAGACATAGATCAGCGCGATGCCAATGATGAAGGTTGGCAGGCTGACCCCGATCAGCGATGTCGACAGGATGACCCGGCTGACCCAGGATTTGCGCCGGATACCGGTATAGACACCCAGTGTAATTCCAACCACCAAGGCTATGATTGCACTTACAAAAACCAGCTCTAGCGTCGCGGGTAACCGCTCCAGGATCAACTCATCCACGGGGCGCTTGATCCGGTAGCTGAGCCCGAAATCGCCGCTAAGGATATTCCCCATGAAGCGGGTGTACTGCGTCAGGATGGGGTCATCGAGCCCCAGTTGCTGACGGATTTCGATCCGTTGTTCGCGCGTGGCATCCTGTCCGACCATATTGTTGACCGGATCGCCGACGAAGTTGAACAGGGAAAAACTGATGGCCGAGACGACAGCCATGACAAGCAAGGACTGCGCCAGCCGTTTGAGGATAAAGAATGTCATTGAGCCCCCGGAGCATAGGGGCGGACGCCAGGCCCGCCCCGTGACTCAATTTACTTCATGACCGCGAAACGGGGACGGAAGGCATCATCCGCCGCGATCGCGATATCGACCTTGTCCGAGATCCCCCATGCCAGAACCTGGTGGTGGATCGGTACATAGGGAATGTCGGCCTTCACCAGATCCCAAGCCTCATCGATCAGCGCGGTGCGCTTGTCGATGTCGATCTCGGTGGTGATTGCGTCAGTGATCTCGTTCACGCGAGCGTTGTCATAGCCGGTCGCGTTCCAGGACCCTTCGCCATCCAGCAGGTAGGAGAAGACATAGTGGCTGTCGAGCGTCGGAACACCCCAGCCTAGCATGTAGAAATCCGATTCACGCTTCTGGATCTTGGGGAAGTGCTGCGCCTTCGGAATCGCGTCGAGGTTCACCTTCACGCCAATCTTGGCCAGCATCGCCACGGCCGCCTGACAGATCTTCTCATCGTTGTTGTAGCGGTTGTTGGGGCAGTCCAGCTGGATCGAGAAGCCATCGGGATAGCCAGCCTCGGTTAGCAGAGATTTCGCTTTTTCCGGATCAAAGCCGTAGGAAGCGTCGTTGTCCGGCGTATTGCCCAGAACACCCGGCGGGGTGATCATACCGGTCGGGAAGGACAGGCCTTCCATGACGACGCGCTGGATCGCAGCCTTGTCGATGGCCAGGTTAAAGGCTTCGCGTACCCGCTTGTCCTTGAACGGATTTCCATCCACATCCGAGCTGCGCAGCTTGTCGACACCCTGATCCATGCCGAAGAAGATCGAGCGGATCTGGGCCACGGTTTTGACGCCGAGCCCATCGGCGGCCTCGATACGTTTGAGATCCTGCAAGGGCGGATCCAGCACGAAGTCGACCTCACCCGACAGCAGCGCAGCAACGCGAGTCGCGGCATTGGAAATCGGGCGATATTCGATCCTGTCGATATTGCCGGGGAACATGTCATTGCCCCACCAGGCGGCGTTGCGCTCCAGTACTGTCAGCTCATCCGGGGCGCGGCTGACCAGCGAAAACGGGCCGGTGCCATTGGCATTGCGCACCGCGTAGGTTTCTTCCTTGGCCTTGAAATCCTGCGGGGCGGTGACGTTGTTCGCCTCTGACCAGCCCTTGTCCATCATATAGATCGAGGTCAACTGGTTCGGCAGGATCGGGTTCGGGCCATCGGTCATCAGCTTGACAGTGTAATCGTCGATCACCTCGACCGAGGTTACGTTTTTGGCCTGCTCTTTGTAGTCGGAGGCCTCGTGGTTGGCGCGTTCGAAGGAAAACACCACGTCTTCGGCGGTGAAATCCGCGCCATCATGGAACTTCACTCCCTCGCGCAGCTTGAAGGTCCAGCCGTCGGACCCGGCTTCCCAGCTTTCGGCGAGTTCAGGTTGCAGGGTAAGGTCTGCATCGCGGGTAACGAGCGATTCATAGATCTGCCCGTTCATCGCGATTGTGGGGCCTTCGTTTTGCGAATGGGGGTCCATGGTCAGAGCGTCGCCCTGGCTTGTCCAACGCAGGACATTCTCGGCCAGCGCGGGGCTTGCCGCCGTCATCGCCAGAAGCGAGACGGTAAATAGTCGTAAGCGCTGTCGCCACCCCACGCCTGTTCAGCTTGACGGGGTGAAGTTCCAAGGTAGCAGCTCGTCGATCCTTCTGGCCGGGTGACCGGCGGCGATGGCTTCCAGGGTCGCCTTCAAATAGGCAAA
>NZ_JBDOQR010000024.1:0-63965 GCF_039839315.1 Phaeobacter sp. CAU 1743
CAAGCGACAAGCTCACGCCGCTCTGAAGAGGTAAGAAAACCGGGACGGATCATGCCGTTACTTGAATCGCGACCTTCTTGCACGTCAACCCTTCAGATCTCGGGTCTTCAGTGACTCCGGGTATAAACGAAAAACGCCGGAGCCACAGGCCCCGACGTCAATGTTTCTGCCTTCGCCGAGAGACGATCAGTCGTCGCGGTGAACTTTTTCGCGGCGCTCGTGGCGTTCCTGCGCTTCCAGGCTCATGGTGGCGATGGGGCGGGCGTCCAGGCGTTTCAGCGAGATCGGTTCGCCGGTTACTTCGCAATAACCGTATTCGCCTTCATCAATGCGCCGGATGGCCGCGTCGATCTTTGCGACCAGTTTGCGCTGGCGGTCGCGGGTGCGCAGTTCAAGAGCACGGTCCGTCTCTTCGCTTGCGCGGTCTGCAACGTCGGGAATGTTTCGGGTGTTGTCCTGCAATCCTTCGATAGTGTCGCGGCTCTCTGCAAGCAGCTCGTGCTTCCAGTTCAGCAGCTTACGACGAAAATATTCAGATTGCCTTTCGTTCATGAAAGGCTCGTCTTCGGCCGGACGATAGTCTTCCGGCAGAAACATTTCTTGCTTCATCTCGGCTCCTTCGGTCTGGCCCATAATGCTGGTCTCTTCAAATCGTTCCAAACATTGCGGCTCCCCATGCCGCAGCGTTTATCCCCTGCCGCGCAGATTGTCACTACACAATAGTAAACCAGCCGGGTTAAAAGCGACCAAACCGCATCATTGCAGCCCGGAAACGGGCACAGAGTAACCAGAGGACGCAGGACAGACATGCAATTTCAGGGCACCAAGGATTACGTTGCAACAGATGACCTGAAAGTGGCGGTCAACGCCGCCGTCACGCTGGAGCGGCCGCTGCTGGTCAAGGGGGAGCCGGGCACCGGCAAGACCGAGCTGGCCAAACAGGTGGCGGACGCTCTGGGTCTGCGGATGATCGAGTGGAACGTGAAATCCACCACCCGCGCGCAACAAGGTCTTTATGAATACGATGCCGTCAGCCGCCTTCGCGACAGCCAGTTGGGCGATGAACGCGTGCATGACGTCAAGAACTACATCAAGAAGGGCAAGCTTTGGGAGGCCTTCGAGGCCGACGAGAAGGTCGTCCTTCTGATCGACGAGATCGACAAGGCCGACATCGAATTCCCCAACGATCTCTTGCAGGAACTCGATAAGATGGAGTTCCACGTCTACGAGACCGGCGAGACGATCCGCGCCAAGCAGCGCCCGATCATGATCATCACCTCGAACAATGAAAAAGAACTGCCGGACGCCTTCCTGCGCCGTTGTTTTTTCCATTACATCCGCTTCCCCGATGCCGAGACGATGAAAAAGATCGTCGAAGTGCACCACCCTGGCATCAAGGAAAGCCTGCTGACCACGGCGCTGACCCAGTTCTACGAAATCCGCGACACCGCGGGTCTGAAGAAGAAGCCTTCGACCTCCGAAGTCATCGACTGGCTGAAGCTCCTGCTGGGCGAGGATCTGACCCCCGAGGATCTCGCGCGCGACGGCGCCGATGCGCTGCCGAAGCTGCATGGGGCGCTCTTGAAGAATGAACAGGACGTGCATCTGTTCGAACGGCTGGCCTTCATGGCACGCGGGCGCCGAGGCTGACGCTTACCAGGGCACCACTCTTGACCTCACCACTGCCGCCCATTTCGGCGGTAGCGGCGGTCGTTCCTGCGCTTTGATGCTGCGTTTACTTATTTTCGCGATAGCTTATCCTTGCCGGGGCGTCGCCGCCTGATGGCACCGCAGCATCCCGCCAGCCCGTTTTTCCGGAGACCGCCGTTTTTGTTCAGAAGAACGCATCGTGACACTGCCCGGGCGCCCCGGGTCCTGCTTGCCCTCGCCTGCGCTGCGCTTGTGGGCTGCACCGGCACCTTTGACGGCAGCCAGCCCGGCCGCGCCGCCATCGCCGACAGCACATTGCCCCCGGCCAAGGCATTCGCCGCCGCGCACCCGCAGCCACCACAACGGGCAAACCGCGATATCGCGCGGGATTTCCTGGATCTGCATTTCAATCTCGAAGGCGGCGGCACCCTGCCCGTCTTTACCCGGTTTGACGGCCCCATCACGCTGCGGGTAACAGGCGCCCCGCCCCCCGGTTTCGAGCACGAGCTGACCCGCCTTCTGGCACGATTGAGCAATGAGGCCGGGATCGACATCACCCGGGCGAATGGTGACAGCGCCCGGATCACAATCGAAACCGTCTCGCGCAAGGCGATCCGCAAAGCTCTGCCCAAGGCGGCCTGTTTCGTGGTGCCTAACGTCACATCGCTGAGGGATTTCCGCCGCAAGCGGCGCAGCCCGGACACCGACTGGACCCGGATGCGCCAGCGGGACAATCTGGCGCTGTTCCTGCCCAGCGACGTCAGCCCACAAGAGCTGCGCGACTGCCTGCACGAAGAGCTGGCGCAGGCGCTTGGCCCGCTGAACGATCTGTACCGGCTGTCGGATTCCGTCTTTAACGATGACAATGTGCACACCGTTCTGACCGGCTTTGACATGCTGATCCTGCGCGCCACCTATGCGCCGGAGCTGCGCACCGGCATGACCCGTGCCGAGGTCGCCGCCCGCCTGCCCGGCATCCTGGCGCGGTTGAACCCTCGCGGCCAGGGCATCCCGCCCCGCCCGCTGCCCGCAACGCCGCGCCGCTGGATCGCCGCCATCGAAACCGCGCTTGGCCCCGACACCCGTCTGTCAGAGCGCAGGCTGGCGGCCCGCACCGCCGTGGAAATCGGCCGCGCCAGTGGCTGGCGGGACCATAGGCAGGCGCAGGGGCTTTATGTTCTGGGCCGCCTGATACAGGCCGATGCCCCGGACAGCGCCCAGGCCCTGTTTGCTTCCGCAATGGAAATCCTGCGCGGTCAGCCCGGCACGGAGCTGCACCAGGCCCGCATCCGCCCACGCATGGCGGCCTACGCCATCGCCCGAGGCCAGCCCGATGCGGCCCTGACGCTGCTGGAACCGGTTCCCGAGATCGCAGCCCGCTATGAAAACGCCGCGCTGCTGTCCACGGCCTTGATGATGCGGGCCGAAGCCCTAGACCTTGCGGGGCAATTCGACGCCGCCTCCGCGGTCAGGCTGGACAGCCTTGGATGGGCACGCTACGGGTTCGGCCCGGATTGGGCCGTCCGGGCCAAGCTGCGGGAGGTCGCAAATCTGCGCCCGCACTAAGACCGGCCGGGGATCCATGGAACATATGACACAGGCGGACTGACAAGATGATCGTAATCGCTGCATTGCTGCTGGGGGCGCTGACAGGCGCGCTGACGGCCCGGAAACGTAACGGCAATCTCGCCGACATGCTGCAATATGGCGCTGTCTATGCCATTGCCTTTGGTATTGTCGGGATGCTCGCCACCTTGATCATTCACCGGATGGCGGTGTAACTGCCCAGAAAGGTCCCAGATGTTTCAACCCTTTTTCGAAAACCTGCGCCAGGCCTCAGTCCCCGTTTCGCTGCGGGAGTACCTGACCTTTCTGGAAGGCATGAAAAAAGGGCTGGTGACCTACGATCTTGACGCCTTTTACTACCTGGCGCGCGCCGCCATGGTGAAGGACGAGCGCAATATCGACAAGTTCGACCGCGCCTTTGCCGCCACATTCGAAGGGCTGGAGGCACTGCCTGCCTCAGCCGTGCTGGACGCCGTGGACATTCCCGAAGACTGGCTGCGCAAGATGGCGGAAAAGCATCTTTCGCCAGAAGAACAGGCTGAGATCGAGGCGCTTGGCGGTTTTGACAAGCTGATGGAAACCCTGAAAGAGCGCCTGAAGGAGCAGGAAGGGCGCCATCAGGGCGGCAACAAATGGGTCGGCACTGCCGGCACCTCGCCCTTTGGCGCCTATGGCTATAATCCCGAAGGGGTGCGCATCGGCCAGAAGGAAAGCCGCCATCGCCGCGCGGTGAAGGTCTGGGACAAGCGCGAGTTCAAGAACCTCGATGGCGACGTGGAGCTTGGCACCCGCAACATCAAGGTCGCCCTGAAGCGCCTGCGCCGCTGGGTCCGCGAAGGCGCGCAGGAAGAGCTTGATCTCGACAATACCATCCGCGCCACCGCCGAACATGGCTATCTGGACGTGAAAACCCGGCCCGAGCGGCACAACGCCGTGAAGGTGCTGCTGTTCCTTGACGTGGGCGGTTCGATGGATCCGCATATCAAGGTGGTGGAAGAACTGTTCTCGGCCGCGCGGTCTGAGTTCAAGCACTTGGAATACTTCTACTTTCACAACTGTCTTTACGAAGGCGTCTGGCGCGACAACCGCCGCCGCTGGGATGCACAGACGCCGACGCACGAGGTGCTGCGCACCTATGGGCCGGACTACAAATGCATCTTCGTCGGCGATGCCTCGATGTCGCCCTATGAAATCGCCTATCCGGGCGGCGCCAATGAGCATTGGAACCAGGAGGCTGGACAGGTGTGGTTGCAACGCGCGCGCGAACACTGGAAATCCAATCTCTGGATCA
Source organism: Phaeobacter sp. CAU 1743 (assembly GCF_039839315.1). Taxonomy (NCBI): domain Bacteria; kingdom Pseudomonadati; phylum Pseudomonadota; class Alphaproteobacteria; order Rhodobacterales; family Roseobacteraceae; genus Phaeobacter; species Phaeobacter sp. CAU 1743. Next base: position 4,508 of record NZ_JBDOQR010000024.1, read on the forward strand.
ACCCGGTGCCAGAGAAATACTGGGACCATACCCATTCCATCGGCATGATCCGCGAGATTTTCGAGGACAGCATGGTGCCGATGACGCTGCACGGGCTGGAAAAAGGCATGCGCGAGCTGACCCGGTAAGCTCCGGCTTGCAGGCTGCACTTCATACCAACTTAAATAAATTCCTGCGTATTTTGATTTCGGACGCGGGAAACCGTTAATCAATCGTGAAACACGCGCGATTAGCGTCGATGCCCAGTTCTGCATCCCTATCGAGTACAGCCATTTAATGACCACTGGCACAAACTTTGACGGCACCGCCGGGCCGGAGCTTCGTCTTGGAGAAGTCCTTGGCGCGCTCAGCCACGCGCTGGATATGACCGAAGGCCAGCCCAAGGGCCATTGCATCCGCTGCGCCTGGATCGGCATGCAGGTGGCCGAGGCGCTGGACCTGCCGCCGCAAATGCGCACCGATCTGTATTTCACACTGCTGATGAAAGACACCGGTTGCAGTTCTAACGCGGCTCGGATCAACGAACTCTACATGATGGATGATCTGGCCTTCAAACGGACCTTCAAACGCGTCAAAGGCTGCCGCGAAGGCATGCCCTTCGTGCTGCGCAGCACAGCCCGGGGGGCGTCGCCCCTGACGCGGCTGAAGACATTGCGCCATGTAATCGGACACCGGGACGAAATCGGGCAGGAGCTGGTCCGCAATCGCTGCGGTCGCGGGGCGGAAATCGCCCGCCGCATGCGGTTTTCCGAAGAGGTGGCCGAGGCGATCGCCTCACTTGATGAACATTGGGACGGCGGTGGGCGGCCTCTGGGCCTGCAGGGCGATCAGATCCCGCTCCTGTCGCGCATCGCCCTGATGGCACAGGTGACGGATGTTTTTACCCTGGATTTCGGCGCCGAAGCTGCCGCGCGGGAGATGGAAAACCGCGCGGGCGTCTGGTTCGCCCCCGATCTGGTCCGCGTCTTCACCAGCATGATCCGTGACCCCGGTTTCGCCCATGACCTGCTGTCACCGGAACTGGAGCAACAGGTGTTCTCCTGCGCCCATGCCCTGCACACGGCAGAGGTGAACGAGGACTACCTTGATGAGATCAGCCATGCCTTTTCGCTGGTGATCGACGCTAAAAGTCCCTTTACCCACGGCCATTCCCAACGTGTCGCCCGCTATACCCGCATGATCTGTGAACAGCTGGGGCTGGCGACCTGCCACACCCGGTGGATGACCCGCGCCGCGCTGCTGCATGATATTGGCAAGCTGGGCATTTCGAACACCATTCTGGACAAGCCGGGCAAGCTGACGATGGACGAGATGGATATCGTCCGCAAGCATCCGGTCTGGGGCTATGACGTGCTGAGCCGGGTTGGCGCCTTCCGGCGGATGGCCGAAGTGATCGTGGCCCACCACGAACGCCCCGATGGCAAGGGCTATCCCTATGGGCTTCAGGGAGAGGCGCTGACGCGGGACATGCGGATCATGGCCGTTGCCGACGTCTTTGACGCGCTGACCGCCGACCGCCCCTATCGCGATGCGATGCCGCTGGAGGAAGCCTACAAGATCATGGACAAGATGTCCGGCACCGGCATCGATCCGGATTGCTATGCCGCGCTACAGGATGCGATCACGGCCAGCGGCTGGCCTGCGACGTCCCTGCAGGGCGACTGCGAATGGGATAGCCTCGCGCAGGTTTCCACGAAAAGCGGCCAACAATCCGCTTGAGCGCGGGACTTGCCCGCCCCATATCTACCTCATGCTGCGTCTCACTCCCATTCTGCTGGCCGTGCTCTATGGCCTCGTCTCCTACCGGATTTCGGTCTGGCGGACCCACCGCGAACTTGATGCCCGTTCAACCCGTCTGGCAGACCCGAAACTGAAACGGCTGACCGACCAGATGGCGGCGGCGCTGGAGGTCGCGGATATCCCCGTCTTCATCTACGAGGTCGACCCGGTGAACGGTCTTGCAGCCCCCGATGGACGTATCTTCATCACCCGCGGGTTCTACGCCAAGTATCAGGCGGGCGATGTCAGCGATGCGGAGCTCGCCTCGGTCATCGCGCATGAACTGGGGCATGTGGCGCTGGGGCATTCAAAGAAACGCATCATCGACTTTTCCGGCCAGAACGCCCTCAGGACCGCGCTGATGATGATCCTCGGGCGCTATATCCCTTTTGTCGGCCCCTGGATTGCCGGACTTCTGGCAAATCTTCTGGCTGCGCGGCTGTCGCGTGGGGATGAATACGAGGCGGATGAATATGCAGCCGCCCTGCTGATGAAGGCAGGCATCGGGGTGGAACCGCAAAAAAGTCTATTCCGCAAGCTTGAGGAACTGACCCAGTCGCGCGCGGGCATGGCACCAGCCTGGCTGATGAGCCACCCCAAGACCGAACAGCGCATCGCCGCCATCGAACGGCTGGAGGCGGACTGGGCCAAGGCCTGACGGAAGGTCATACCGCCTTTGCGCCTCCCTGCTCTGCCACACGCCTTGCGCCCCGCGGGAAGAGGCGCCACATCTTGGAAAACACTCGATCAAAAGGCCGCGTTCATGCTCTATTCCCTGCTCGATCTTGCCCCGGTTCCGGAAGGCTCTGCCATCCCGCAGGCGCTGAAAAACAGCACCGAACTGGCGCAAAAGGCCGAAAGCCTTGGCTATCACCGCTACTGGCTGGCCGAGCATCATAACATGCCGGGGATTGCCAGCGCCGCGACTGCCGTTCTGATCGGCCATATCGCCAGCCAGACCAGCACCATGCGTATCGGCGCGGGCGGCATCATGCTGCCGAACCATGCGCCCTATATGGTGGCGGAGGCCTTCGGTACTCTGGCCTCCCTCTATGGTGACCGGATTGACCTGGGGCTGGGCCGGGCGCCTGGCACCGACATGCAGACCGCCCGTGCCCTGCGCCGCGGCATGGGGGCTGCTGCCAGTGGCGACAGTTTTCCGCAGGATGTGATCGATCTGATCGGCTTCATGGCGCCGGAGGACCCGCAGGCGCCGGTGCGCGCCTTCCCGGGCCAGGGTACCAATGTGCCGGTCTGGATCCTCGGCTCCAGCCTTTATGGTGCGCAGCTGGCCGCGCATCTGGGCCTGCCCTATGCCTTTGCCTCCCATTTCGCGCCGCAGGCGCTGGAGGAGGCGCTGGAGGTCTACCGGCGCTCTTTCCAGCCTTCGGCCTTCCTGGACAAGCCGCACGCGATGATGGCGATCAACGTCTTTGCCGCCGACAGTGACGCCGAAGGCATCCGGCTGCGCACCACCATGCAGCAGGCCTTTGCACGGCTGCGGCTGGGTCGTCCGGGCAAGCTGCCCGCCCCGGTGGATGACATCAACGCGCATCTGGAGCCGCATGTGCTGGCAGGTGTGAACGAGGCACTGCGCATCACCGCCGTGGGCAGCCCAGAGAGTGTGCGCAGCCAGCTATCGGAGATCATTGGACGGTATCAGCCCGATGAGGTGATCCTGACCGGGCAGATCCACGACCATCAGGCCCGGATGCACTCGTTCGAGATCGCGGCAGAAATCCTGAACGAGATCTAGCTTCAGCCCGCCAACGCCTTGGCCAGCCGTGGCAGGCGTGCCTTTTTCAGCAGGGGGCGCATCTGCCAGCCACCGCCGGACAGGCGGTTGGCCTCATCCAGAACAGCCTCGCCGACCGTTTGCATCCCGGCCTGTTCCTTGAGCCACAGATCATAAAGCAGCTCATCCGGGCCGATGCGTTTCAACCCTTCTTCCGACAGGGTGTGGCGCGGAAAATCCTTGGCGTTCATGGTGACGATGCCATCGGCATGCCCTGCAATGGCGGCGGCCAGCACGTGCACATCCGCCGCATCCGGCAGCCACAGCCGCGCCTCCACTCCCGGTGCGGGCGCCACAAGTGCACCGGGCCAGTTCGCCTGTAACAACGCAACTTCGGACGCGGCCTGCGCCGCCCCTTCGGGGCCGAGTTTCAGCGCCGCGCGGCGCCATTCCTCCAGGATACGCTCGGACCAGAGCGGCGCATAAAGCCCCAGCCGGGCCGCGCCCAGCAGCATCTCCCGCATCACCGTGGGATAAAGAACGCAAGTATCAAGGAGCAGTTTCACGCGCGATCAGTCCAGCCGGAAGAACACGGCCTTGAGGTAACCGCTTTCGGCCAGCTGTGGCATCTGCGGATGGTCCGGCCCGGCGTATCCGGTGTGGATGAGCTGTCCCCGCCGCCCGGCCTTACCTATCCCGCGCGCCGAGGCGTTGCGGAAGCGAGTCAGATCCGCCGCATGGGAACAGGAACAAAGCCCCAGATACCCGCCTGGCGCCACCAGCGGCGCGGCCAGTTTGGCCACCCGTTCATAGGCGCGCAGGCCCGCCTCCAACGCGTTCTTGGAGGGTGCAAATGCGGGCGGATCGCAGATCACCACGTCAAACTGCGCGCCTTCGCCGCCCAGCGCCGCCAGCACGTCAAAGGCATCGCCCTGCCGGGCGGTGAACCGATCCTGCCAGCCCGACGCAGCCGCGCCCTGCCCCGCCAGATCAAGTGCCGCGGCAGACCCATCAACGCAGGTTGCCTCGGCTGCGCCAGCCGCCAGCATGGCAAGGCCAAAACCGCCGACATGGGAAAACACATCCAGCACCTTTGCCCCCGGTGCCACCAGCCGGGCAGCAAAGGCGTGGTTTTCGCGCTGATCGAAGAACAGGCCGGTTTTCTGCCCGCCAGTCAGATCCGCCACATAGGTGGCACCATTCATCTGAACCGGCACCGGAGCGTCCGGCGTCTCGCCCTGCAGGGTGGCATTGACATCGTCCAGCCCCTCCAGCCCCCGGGTGCGCCCGGAGGCATTTTTCAGGATCACCTTCGTACCGGTGACAGTGGCCAGTGCGGCGGTCAGCGCCTCAAGATGCGCTTCGGCCCAGGCCGCATTGGGCTGCACCACGCAAGTGTCGCCAAACCGATCGATAACGATGCCCGGCAACCCGTCTGCCTCGGCGTGGACCAGTCGATAGAAGGGCGCATCGTATAGCTGTGTCCGCATTTCCTGCGCCCGCGACAGGCGCGCCTCGAACCAGGCCTGATCAATCTGTGCCTCAGGGTTGCGGTCCAGCATCCGGCCGATGATCTTGCTGTCAGGATTGACCGAGACCAGCCCCAGCGGCCGCATCGCCTCATCCTCAAGCACTGCCAATGTGCCCGGCGCCAGTTTCCGGGTGCGCCGGTCGGTGACCAGTTCATTGGCATAAACCCAGGGAAACCCATGCCGGATCGCACGGGCATTGGCCTTGGGCTTCAGTTTTACGCGGGGGCGCTGCGGCGCGGAGGCTGTGTCTGTCATGCCCCCTCATAGCTGCAAGGCAGATAGAGGGGAAGAGGCCGCAGCGCGCCAGTCGGTAATAGCGCGCGGTACCGAACGCCTAGCGATCCCGACTGCGCCAGCCGCCGCGCCGACGCGGCTTCACGACCTCGGCGAGCCCCTCACGCAGAACGATGACCATCGGGTGGTCCGGCTGTCCGTCCTCATATTTGGCAAGCAGGCGCTGCATCGCATCGCGGTTATCAATCCCTCCGGGCAGGCTCAGCGCCCAGTCCAGAAAGATACTGCGGCACTGCGACATGTCGATCCCGTCGATCCGGAAGGATTCCCGGATCAGCCCCTTGGGGTCCATCTGGTCCTGCTCACTCATCTGCGCCATTTGCACCTTCCCGATCAAGCGCCCCGTCGATCATCGCACGACAGGCCGCATAGCTGTCTTCCAAGTCCCGCTCCAAACCCTGCAGCGTTTCAAATCCGGTGCTGCGGCACAGGAACTGCGCGCCGCCCTCACCGATTGCTGCGGTATCCAGCGCCTTGGCCGACAGCAGCCGCGCCGCCGTCTGCACTGACCAGAATAGGCGATAGGCCTGCGCCAGTCTGGTACCTTCTGCGGCATCCAGCCAGCCACATGCGACGGCGCCGTCCAGACCAGTCGCCACATCCCGCGCCCCAGAACCAGAGAGCAGCGCGCCAGCCTGCGCGACCAGTTCGATATCCATCATCCTGCCCGGCCCGGTCTTGGCATCCCAGACCCCCGCCGGGGCCTTGGCCGCCGCGATACGGGCGCGCATGTTGGCCACCTCGGTGAGGATCTGCAGCCGCTCGCGCGGGCCGCTCAGCACCGCGCTACGCAGGTCTTCGATATCGGCGATCAAATCCGCAGGCCCGGCAATGCTGCGCGCCCGCGTCAGCGCCAAATGCTCCCAGACCCAGGCTTCGTTCTGCTGATAGTTGGTGAAACTGGCGAGACTGGTCGCCACCGGCCCCTGATTGCCCGAGGGGCGCAGGCGCATGTCGACCTCATAAAGACGCCCCTGCGCCATCGGCGCAGTCAGCGCGGTGATCAGTGCCTGCGTCAGCCGGGCAAAATAGGGGCGCGTCGCCAGCGGTCGCTTGCCTTCGGATCCTTCATCCGATTGCGGATCGTAGATCACGATCACATCAAGGTCGGACTGCGCATTGATACGCCCGGCCCCAAGCGAGCCCATCGCCACCACCGCTGCGCCGCGCCCGGGCGCGGCGCCGTGTTTTTCGGCAAACTGCGCCTCGACACAGGGCACCAATGCGGCGATCACCGCCTCGGCCAATTCGGCGTATTGCACGCCCGCGGCCTCGGCATCGATCAGACCGCGCAGGTGATGCACCCCGATGCGGAAATGCCATTCCTTGCACCAGCGCCGGGTGGTGTCGAGCTGGGTTTCGTAGTCGCCTTCGGCGGCCAGAAGCGCCTCCAGATCCTGCTGCAGCTTGGCGCCGCCCGGCCAGGGATCGAAGAAGGAGCCGCCGATCACCGCGTCGAACACGCCCGCGTTGCGCGACAGGAAGGCCGCCAGCTCGCCAGAGGTGCCGACGATATCGACCAGCAGATCCAACAGCTGCGGATTGGCCTCGAACAGGGAAAACAGCTGCACCCCGGCGGGCAGACCAGCAAGGAATCCATCCAGCGCCAAAAGCGCCTCAGCCGGTTTTGCGGTACGCGCCAGACGCGCCAGAAGATCCGGTTTCAACCGATCAAAGATCTGCGCGCCCCGGGCCGAGCGCAGCGCCGGATAGGTGGGCCAGCGGGCAATCACTGCCTCATCCAGCCCTTCGGGCAGCGCAGGCGCCGCCGCCGGTTTTGCATCCGGGGCGAAAAAGCCTTCGGTCAAGGTATGCACCTCGGTCAGCCGGTCGCGGATTTCCGACTGAAGCTCAGCCGGATCGCGCCCCATCAGGCAGGCGACGCGGGCGATGCCATCCTCGGATTGCGGCATCCGGTGGGTCTGGGCGTCATGCACCATCTGGATGCGGTGCTCCACCTCGCGGTGGAACCGGTAGTGATCGGTAAGAGTTGCAGCGACATCGGCGGGGATCCAGTCCCGCGCCGCCAGCGCCGCCAGCCCTTCGACCGTGCCACGCAGGCGCAGGCTTTCATCGCGTCCGCCCGCGATCAGTTGCCGGGTCTGGGTGAAGAACTCGATCTCGCGGATACCGCCACGCCCCAGTTTCATGTCATGGCCCGGCACGGTGATCACACCGCCGGTGCCCTTGTTTTCCCGGATCCTGAGCCGCATGTCGTGGGCGTCCTGGATGGCCGCGAAATCCAAATGGCGGCGCCAGATAAAGGGCCGCAATGCCGCAAGGAACCGCTCACCTGCGGCAATGTCCCCGGCGCAGGCGCGCGCCTTGATATAGGCGGCACGTTCCCAGGTACGCCCGAGGCTCTCATAATAGCGCTCCGCCGCCTCCATCGCCATGGCGACCGGCGTCACTGAGGGATCCGGGCGCAGGCGCAGATCCGTACGGAAGACATAACCATCCCCGGTCTTGTCACTGAGCAGCGCGCACATATTGCGAGTGGCCCGCACCATGCCCTGACGCGCCTCATAGAAATCATCCGGGTCGAACCGGGTTTCATCAAAGAGGCAGATCATATCGATGTCGGAACTGTAGTTCAGCTCATGCGCGCCCATCTTGCCCATCGCGAGGATGGTCAACCCGCCTGCGGTTTCCACATCTGCCTCAGTCATTCCCGGCAGTTTCTTGCGCCGGATCAGCGCCGCAATTTCCGACTTGATCGCCACATCAGCGCAAAGCGCACCGAAATCGGTCAGCGCGCCAGTCACCCGTTCCAGCGGCCAAACACCGCCCAGATCGCAAAGCGCCGTCAGCAGGGCCACACGCCGCTTGGCCTGACGCAGCCCAGGTTTCAGCTGATCGGGCGCCATGGCGCGGCAGTCGGCAAACACGGCCTCCAGCGCCGTCTCGGGATCTGCCAGGGCTTCGGGCAGCCAGGCTGCCTCCCGCGTGATCAGGCCTTTCAGATAGGGGCTGGAGCCGCCGGTCCCGGCCAGAAGCTCAGCCACTTCGGCCGAAGCCGAAGGCACCAGAACACGGGTTTCTGCACCCAGTTCGGAATCAAAGGGGCGCGGCAGGCGGGTGATGTCAAAGGCAGCATTCATATCGGGACTCTGTGCTGCCGTGAAACCGGCGTCAATGCGCCTTTTGGCGGCGCCTGCCCACCCTCTCCCCGGCCCGCTGAACCAGGTCAAAAGGGCGCGGTAATCTGGTGCCAACGACCAGGCGGAGCAGCAAACCACGCAGAGGTCTGGAATACCCCCATAACCACCCAGGGTTGTATCACGTTATAGTGAGGTGTGGCTGTGCTCCTCTCCCTTGCCCGAATGTGCCAGTAATCAGTATCCCGTTGTCAGGAACCAGAGCCAAATGCCCACCTTTGGGGCCTTTCCAAAGGGTTTGGCTTTCGGATGTAGCGAGTATCGTACCGAGTGGCCGTCGTTCAAACCGGACCATCGATGAGCATGGCCGCGCCGGTGGAATGGGCGGGCAGCGCGCAAGAAAAGCCTATCTCTTTTGCAACGCCCATTGACCAGGCTGGTCCCCCCCATCGTGGCGTAAAAGTCCAAGAAACACCCCCAGCTCCGAACTCGGACAGACCGGGCCGAGAACGCGAGAGCACCATCCTCCGGTTCTCTCTCAGGCCGTGTCGCGTGACCGCCATAAGGACAGCTCGAATAAAATCGTAACTAGTCTTTACGGAAACTTACCGATTGGCGCTTTGGTGCCCCATTCGTGCCGCGTTCTTCACCTTAACTGTCGCTGTCGGTCAGATTGGAAACGCAACTGATGACGCGGTCGGCACCTCCGCCGATCTCGACATGAATGGTCGCCTTGAACACGCGACGAACCAACAGCAGCCGCGCCTTTGGCGTGGGTCGGAGACACTTTTTTGATGAGTACAGCAGAAAAACTGACAAGGCCGGGGTACCTCAGCAAATCCATCGGCCTGATGTCCACCGCCGCCAGAGCTGCCGGTGTCGATCTTGGCGCCGCCATGAAGAAAGGTGACATCACCGCAGTGGATTATGCCACCATGGTGCATCGCTGCAATTCCTCCAACTGCGCGCGGAAATGCGAACACTGGCGCAACGCAGAACCCGATGCGACCGCTGCGCCCTCCTTCTGCGCCAACCTGGAAATCCTTGAGCGGCTGAAACCCTAATTTCAAACCGCGGCCTGACCGCGAAACAAAATCGGGGAGGCGTGCGTCCTGGCGCCTGCCTCCGGTCACCACCTGCGTCTGTCCCGGCATCGGCCCCCAAACATCTGCCGGGCTGTTTTCAGTGCGTTCCGCCCGCCCCTGCTCCAGCGGCCATCAGCAACCGCGCCTCATAGGATCGGAGCGACCGACGGGCCGCCGGGTACGTATTATCGCCAAACTCCAGCAGCGGAAAAATCTCAAACAACTCAGCGCGCTGCGCATCATCCATGCCGGACACCGATTGCGACCCAGGCTGGAAGCTTTCGCTCCAGGCACCATTTGCACAAAGAATTTCATGCCGGGCGAACATCAGGTGAATATAGGTCACCCTGCGCCGCACTGCGCGCTGGATTGATGTTCCGTTCAGCAGATGTTGCGCCGCGATCAGCACCTCGTGCTCCCCAAACAGAACATCCGACTGTTCGCCTGTGATCAGCATCCTGTGCTGCGGTGACACTTCGATTGCAGAGCTGGGGATGCCAGAACCAAGCGCGCCAGCCTCGATCCGCACCGGCGCCAGCTCTGGGCGCAGGGCCAGATCCGCAGCACTCAGGCAGCGGTGCCCAGCCCACAGTACCGGCTGAAACCCATTGTCCCGCGTCAGCACCCGGTCACCGGCTTCGATCTCCTCGACCCGCCGCTCTCCCTCCGAGGTGAGGATCAGGGTTCCGGGTGTGAAGCAGGGCACGACTTGCTCGATATTTGAAAAGGTAAAACTGCCAAGGGTGACGCCATTGCTATCCAGCACCTCGACGGTTCCGGATTCGCCGCCAGGCGTATCATAGGTCACGCGGGTGCGTGAGGACCCGCCCAGTTTGCTGAGATTCAGCTGATCGAAATCATCACCGCCTTCACCGCCGTCGATCACATCGCCGATATTGCCGTAAAAGACGTCCCGGTCATCGCCGCCGCTCAGGCTGTCAGCCCCGGTTCCGCCGATCAGCGTGTCATTGCCGGCCCCTGCCAGGATGACATCGACATCATCGCCGCCATCCAGAAAGTCGTCTCCAGCCTTGCTTTCCAGCGTGTCCTTGCCGCTGCCACCAAACAGCGTGTCATCACCGCCGTTGCTGACCAGCCTGTCATGGCCGCTGCCGCCGTCGCCATAAACCGCATCCGCAGCCGTGCCCGCATCCAGGAAATCATCGCCTTCGTCCAGGTAGATGGTGTCAGAGTCCTCGACGCTGGGGTCGTTGTAGTCGCCGACAAAGGCGATATCATTGCCCGCGCCCCCGTGGATTTCATCATTTCCCTGGCTGCCCGCCAGAATATCGTTGCCATCGCCACCATAGATCGTATCCGTGCCCAGGCTGCCGATCAGCTCGTCATTGCCTTCCTCGCCATAAATCAGATCATCCTGATCGCGGCCAAAGACATGGTCGTTACCTGCCCCGGCATAGATCAGGTCGTTGCCATACAGCCCTTCCAGATCATCATCGCCATCACCACCATAAAGAGTATCCGCGCCGTCGCCGCCCCGCAGAGTGTCATTGCCCGCGCCGCCCTCCAGCAGATTGTTGCCGTCTATAGGCGCATCTGAATCGCGAACCGTATCGCTGCCGCTGTAAAGGACGTCATCGCCATCGCCGCCCCGCAGGATATCGTCTCCCCCGGCCCCCAGCAGCGTGTCGTTGTCTGCCCCGCCCTTCAGCAGGTCCGAGCCGCTACCACCATCCAGACTGTCGCGCCCCAGCCCGCCAAGCAGCGTATCGTCGCCCTCTCCGCCAACAAGTGAATCATCACCGGCAGCGCCATCCACGCTGTCGTCTCCAGCACCCGCGATCACCGTATCTTCGCCTTCTCCAGCCCGGATCACATCGTCATCCGAACCGTCCACAGCATCACCGCCATCCACACGGTCGCCTTCAGGGTCACCGGCATAGGCCGCATCAATCAGATCGGAGGCCGCCGTACCCTCGACGATGTAATCCGGCGACGGGATCGAAAAGGACAGATCGGAAATTCCCGCCCCACCTGACAGGCCCGCATCATCGCCATTTTCAAAGACCACCGACAGGGCGGATACCGGCCCCGGCAGCAAAACACCGATGTCCGACGCTGTCGCGCCTTCGGCCTCGATTGAGACGGACCCATCGGCATTGGCGGTGACCAGTTGGTCGGTCACCCCGGAAAGGCCTGCAATAATGTTCGCAGCCGGGATCAAAACACCCGCCGCATCCCAGGCCCTCAGCGTGAACCGGTCGTCATGACTGCTGTCCTCGGTATTGAGGTGTTGCAGATCAAAGGACAGATCCAGCACCGGCGTGGAAAAGCCGAAACGCGCCTCAATTGGCTGATCAGTCGCAAAGGCGCCAAAACCCGACACCGCCTGCCCGGATTGCGATGCATCCCAGCTGCCCGGCGTGAACTGGCCACTGACGGTAGTGCTGTTGGCGCCCTCGGACACCAGCGTGCTGGCATCCTTTGCGCTGCCATCGGCAGCGGTCAGCCAGATCGCGTTGTCCAAAGTGGCCATGGGTGTGCACCTTTTGCCTATATTTCATAACGGGTCCGGCGGACACTCAGGCCGAGACCACCATATTTCGTCCTGAACCAGGAAAATGGCTCCCTCAGGACCGGGAGCGGGCCGTAGCTGGCTGATTTCAAGGCAAGAATGCGGCGCTCCGGCAGCGTACCAGCTGAGCTCGGAAGGGCTCTCGTGAAGCCGTTTTCTCCGGCGTTAACCGAATTTTGGCCTATTGGCAGGCATAATCCTGCTCATTCAAGTTTTTTAACCATCAGCACCACCTGAAAATATCATCAGAGAAGCCACGCCGATGAAAATCAAACATCTTGCCGCCCGAATCGCCCTGACCTTTGCCGCCAGCGCTGCCATGTCCGCCGATTTGCAGCCAGGCGATCCCATCTCCGCCAAGATCTTCCTGCAACTGCACAGCATCGAAAAGCTGGCCGGAGAGGTCGTGCCGCTGGTGTCAGCGCCAGGCCGGGCCTTCCGGGTCATCGATGGAGATTCGCTGGCGATGGGCGATCTGAACATCCGCCTGGTTGACATCGATGCACCGCTGGCCGCGCAGCGCTGCAATACGCCGGACGGATCCTATTGGGATTGCGCCGCCCAGGCACGTCAACGTGTTCGCTCCATCGTGAATGAGGCCGAGCGGGTGGAGTGCTTCAGCACCGATCAGGATCACTATGGGCGCCATCTGGCCACCTGCGATGCAGATGGCGTCGATGTCGGCGCGCTGCTGGTCGAAGAGGGATTGGCCTGGGCGCATGAGAACAACGGTCGCTACGTGCCGCAGGCCTCGGTTGCGCAGGCCAATGCCCGCGGCATATGGCAGGCCGAAACCGCGCCCCCCTGGAACTGGAACGCTGCACAGGACTGAGCTCCCCGCATCCCAAATGGAAGCCTGCCGCGCCAGGGACCACGCGTTTGGGCGTAGTCCCTGCAGCTGGCAAGCGCCCGAAGGCCACGCCTCGGATTGCCCCTGAGCCGATGCCTCCCCCAAAACCGCCTTGCGACAGCGGCCGGGAGCCGCACAAAGAAATGGAACTCCCGGCTGGGGACCGAAATGATCCCCATGCCGAGCAGACAGGCGGTTTCAGAATATCATCCCCCAACAGGACAACCGGTCGTTCAGGACACCAGTTAAATCGGTTTCAAGGCCCGTTCGACGATATTGCAGATCAGGCGTTTTGCCGGATCAATGCCCGAGCCCGCCGGAATGAGAAGACAACACGCACATCGCTCAGCAGTTTGTCCATCAATGGGATGAATTTCAGTGATCCAGCCCGCACTTCATCGAGAAATCCGGTTTTGGTATAAAGTCCGATACCATTGCCGTTCAGGATCATTTGCTTGGCGTGCTCTGCCCCCTGAAAACTGGACCGTATGAAGCTGGAGTTTTCCGCTAATTTTCCCTGGCTGGGAGAGGAGCGGAATCGCATGAAAGCATCTAAGTTCACGGAGGCGCAGAAGGCCTTCATCCTGAAGCAGGGCGAACAAGGCACGCCGGTTGCGGAGATCTGCCGCTAGGGCGGGGATCAGCCATTCAACTGGAAGAAAAAATACGGGGGCCTTCTGCCGGATGAGATGCGTCGGCTGAAAGCGCTGGAGGATGAGAACACCCGGCTGAAGAGTTCGAAGGGACCGTGGCCCCAGTGGGGCCGCGTAAGCCCGTAGAACCGTGGCCGATCTGACGCTGGATCGGGAAATGCTTCAGGATGTCATTCGGCGAAAGCTCTGAAGCCTGGCCGTTTGCGCGAAATCGTCACCGGGATTTGCGTCGATTGGGGCGTGTCGATCCGGAGGCCCTGTGGGGCCATCTGCTTCGACACATCCAGCTACCACTACAAGTCCCGGCGGACGGATCAGGCTGCCGTCGAACGGCGGATCAAAGAGATCGCAGAGATCCGTGTGCGCTATGGCTACAGGCCCGTTCACGTGCTTCTGAGACGGGAGGGCTGGGTGATCAACATGAAGAAGACACGCAGGATTTACAACGCGTTGGGCCTGCAGCTCAGGAACAAGCACCCAAAGCGCCGGGTGAAGGCAAAGCTCAGAGAAGACCGTCAGGAAGCCGTCGGGCCGAACGATGTCTGGGCGGTGCCTTGCCCGAAAGGCGATTGCGCAAACGCAATCTGCCGGAAGGGACTTCGTTCACGACCAGCTCGCCCTGGGCAGGAGGTTGCGTATCCTGACCATCGTCGACACGTATTCCCGGCTCTGCCCTGCAGCCGATCCGCGCTTCACCTATCGGGGCGAAGATGTTGTGCAGACGCTCGAACGGGTCTGCGGGCAGATCGGCTCCCCCAAGACGATCAGAGTCGATGACGACAGCGCGTTCATCTCGCGGGACCTCGATCTCTGGGCCTACGCCAACGACGTTACCCTCGACTTCTCACGGCCTGAACGCACACTGGTTCATGAGCCTTGCAGATGCCCGCGAAAAGCTGGAGGATTGGCGTCGGCACTACAATGAGAATAGACCCCATAGCGCAATCGGATACAACGTCCCGATTGCCATGCATTATCCCGATGGCGTCACCAGCCCATCATCGTGACAGAGCCGGAAAAATCCAGCTTCCGGCGGTCCAAGGTTGGGGCTCAGAGCACAAACCCCAAGGACTCTACGGAAGGTGGAGGAAACTTCGGGCTCAGGTCAAACGGGAAATGTACCGCCACGCAGATTCGCACATGAGTGGTTTCGCATCCGCGCCGGGAGGTCACAGCACCCCGCCTGCTTCAGAAACCGAAGGGTTGCAGGACGAAGAGTAGGCACCTAATGGGGTAGAATCTGGCTTTGATGGTCCACGCCCCTGCGGCCCCGTCTGCTACTCTTTTCGAAATACGAAAAATGGTTTTTCGTTAATTTACAAGCACCTACAAAAAAGAGGGAATGGTGGGTGATAAGAGATTTGAACTCCTGACATCTTCGATGTGAACGAAGCGCTCTACCACTGAGCTAATCACCCGTGGGATCGGGTATTACCGTCAGGATCACCGCTCTGCAAGAGGGGGATATGAAGATTTTCACCAGTCTCCTTCTTTTTCGGCTTCCTCTTTTCACATCCCTCCTGCCCTGGCCGCCTCAGCCGGGCAGCACATCGCGGCGGATCATGGTGCGCAGGGTGAAGCTGGAGCGCGTATTGCGGATCCCCGGCACCCGCATCAACTGCTCTTCCAGAAAGCGGTCGAAATCCGTCAGATCCTGCGCCACCACCCGCAACAGGATATCGCGACTGCCAGTCATCAGGTAGCACTCCATCACTTGATCGAACTGGCGCACGGCATTTTCAAAGGCCTGCAGCGCGTCCTTGGACTGGCGCTCCAGCTCAACAGCGACAAAGATTGTGACGGCCAGCCCGACCTTGGCCTGATCAACCCGCGCGGAATAGCCGGTGATGATCCCGGCTTCTTCCAGCATCGACACCCGCCGGGCGCAGGGGGTGGGCGACAGGCCGACCTCTTCTGAGAGCTGAGCCAGTTTCATGCGACCGTCCCGCTGCAGCGCGGTGACAATCCTGCGATCAATGGCGTCCATAGTGATTTCCTCCATTAATTAGCGCCATGTTAGCAAATTACTCCAAAACCAACCACTCCTGAGGGCATTTTTGGAAAATTCCCGAAGCCCATACCCGGTATCTTGGTGCCGTTAGTTCAGGAGCCTGTCAGTATGACCCTCACCAAAATCGCCTCTCCCGGTCACGAAGAAATCTACCGTGTCGACGATCCCGCCGTCGGTCTGACCGGCTTCATCGCCATCCATTCAACCGAGGCCGGACCGGCCGCTGGCGGGCTGCGGATGCGCCCCTATGCCACTGCGGATGAGGCGCTGGAGGATGTTCGGCGGCTGAGCGAGGGCATGACCTACAAGAACGCCGCGGCGGGCCTGCCGCTGGGCGGCGGCAAGGCGGTGATCATCGGTGATCCCGCCACGGACAAGACGCCAGAGATGCTGCGCGCCTTTGGTCGCGCCATCAACAGCCTGAACGGCCGCTACATCACCGCCGAGGATATGGGCATGAGCCCTGCCGACATGGCGCTGCTGGCCGATGAAACGCCCTATGTCGCCGGGCTTGCCAATGGGGAGTTTGCCAGCGGCGATCCCTCCCCCATCACCGCGCGCGGCATCTTCAACGCCATCCGCACCGCCCGGGCGCACAGGGTCGGCAGCGCCGATCTGCAGGGCGTCACGGTGGCAGTGCAGGGGCTGGGCCATGTGGGCTGGTATCTGTGCCAGTTCCTGAATGACGCGGGCGCCGGTCTGATCGTCACCGATGTGGACCCACAGCGCATCGAACGCGCGGTCGCGGAATTTGGCGCCCGCCCGGTTGCCATCAACAAGATCTGCACCGTGCAGGCGGATATCTTTGCCCCCTGTGCCATTGGCGGCATCCTCAATGCCGAGACCATACCCCTGTTGCAGGTCGGGATCGTCGCAGGCGGTGCCAACAATCAACTCGCCAACCCCGAGGACGGTCAGGCCCTGCATGAACGCGGCATCCTTTATGCGCCCGATTTCATCGCCAATGGCGGCGGCATCATCAACGTAGCGACCGAGATCCTGAAAATCGCGGATCGCGAGGCCTATGTGGCCAAGAAACTTGCTGCGCTGGATGCGACCATGGCCGAGGTGCTCAACCAGGCGCGTCAGCAGGAAATCAGCCCGGATGCTGTGGCCATTGCAACCGTGCGGGCGAAGATGGCGCAGGCCGCAGCGGCTTAAGCCCACCCCAACGATTACAGAGATGCAACAGCGGCAGCTGCCATTTGGCGCTGCCGCTTGTCAGCACGGGTTTGCCTCCCTATCTAGGGCAGAAGACATGGGGCTGACGCCTCATGCATTTGGAGATTTTATGGAAGAGACCCGGGCATAAGCCCGTTCCCGGCACAGCACATCGGGAACGCAGGACGCAACAAGGACACTCGCGACTTCGGCTGAGTGACCTTTTTTCTTGCACTCTTATAAAATCGAGACTTCCGTTGAATATCTCAAAACACGAGCAACGCGTGTTGCACGAGCTCGCCCTTGGCGGCAGCATCCATCATGAACGCAGTGAAAACGGCAAGATCCGCAGCATCACCTGCTACACCCGCGAGGGCAACGTTCTGTCGGACTGCACCCTTGGCGTCTTTCAGCGCCTGCACAAACGCCGTTTCATCCAATCGCGCGACGGCAAACCCTATCGCGCCTCGCGACTGGGGATCAAAGCCGTACGCGCGCAGCTGAACCAACGATAACATCATGACATCAAAGGAGCAGACCATGGAATTTGTGTCAGGCCACAAGGGGCGAACAGCCGAGATCACCGACCTGTTCGCCGCCTCCTTCACCGCGTCGGAAGGCGCCGACGAAGGGCAAACCATCGCTGCGCTGGTGCGCGCCCTCCTCACCACGGTGGAAGAGGAGGATTTGTTTGTCTTCTCCGTGCTAGAGGGCGGCGCGGTGGTTGCCAGCATCCTGTTCACGCGGATGCGCTATGATCAGGACGACCGGGTGGTCTTTCTGTTGTCGCCGGTAGCGGTTGCGCCGGATCAGCAGGGCAAGGGCACTGGTCAGGCGCTTCTGCGCCATGGCCTCAGCCTGCTGAAAAGGCATGGCGTTGATATCATCCTGACCTATGGCGATGTCAATTTCTACGCCAAGGTCGGGTTCAGGCAGATCACCGAACAGGAGGCCGCTGCGCCCATGCCTTTGTCCTACCCGCATGGCTGGCTGGGCCAATCGCTGACTGGCGGAGCCTTCGCGCCGCTGGTCGGTCCTGCCTCCTGCGCCGCGCCCTTCCGAAATCAGGAGTATTGGTAGGTATCGAGCAAAAAAAGAAAAAGGCGGCCCAAGCGGGCCGCCTTTACTATCTTTCTGCTACCGGCGCTTAATGCGCGGTGGGGGCTGCCGATGCGGATTTCGCCTCCAGCGCGGCCTGGGCAGCGGCGGCCTCTTCGGCCTCCTCGTCCCATTCGATCGGCTCAGGGCTGCCCACCAGTGCGTGTTTCAGCACTTCGGACACGTGGCTCACCGTGATGATCTCCAGACCTTCCTTCACGTTGTCGGGAATGTCCGGCAGATCCTTGGCATTTTCCTCGGGGATCAGCACCGTCTTGATGCCACCGCGCAGAGCTGCCAGCAGTTTTTCCTTGAGCCCGCCGATGGCCAGCGCATTGCCACGCAGGGTGACTTCGCCGGTCATGGCGATGTCCTTGCGCACCGGGATCCCGGTCAGCACCGACACGATGGAGGTCACCATGGCCAGACCCGCCGAGGGGCCGTCCTTGGGCGTGGCACCTTCGGGCACGTGCACGTGGATGTCCCACTTGTCGAACTTGGGCGGCTTGATCCCCAGCTGTGGCGCGACAGAGCGCACATAGCTGGAGGCAGCCTCGATGCTTTCCTTCATCACGTCGCCCAGCTTACCGGTGGTTTTCATCCGGCCCTTACCCGGCAGACGCAGCGCCTCGATGCTGAGGAGCTCCCCGCCGACCGAGGTATAGGCCAGACCGGTTACGACACCGACCTGATCTTCCTTTTCAGCAAGACCAAAGCGGTATTTCGGCACGCCCAGGAATTCGTCGAGGTTGTCATGGGTGACCTTGACGCTCTCGGCTTCCTTCTTGACGATCTTGGTCAGCGATTTCCGCGCCACCTTGGCGATTTCACGCTCCAGGTTCCGCACGCCCGCCTCGCGGGTGTAGGTGCGGATGATGTCGGTCAGCGCCTCATCCGTCAGTTCGAACTCCTTGGCCTTGAGGCCGTGGTTCTTCACCTGCTTGGACACGAGGTGCTGCTTGGCGATTTCGCGCTTTTCGTCCTCGGTGTAGCCCGACAGCGGAATGATCTCCATCCGGTCCAGAAGCGGCCCCGGCATGTTGTAGCTGTTGGAGGTGGTCAGGAACATCACGTTCGAGAGGTCATATTCGACCTCCAGATAGTGGTCCACGAAGGTGGAATTCTGTTCCGGATCAAGCACTTCCAGCATCGCCGAGGCCGGGTCGCCACGGAAATCCTGGCCCATCTTGTCGATCTCGTCGAGCAGGATCAGCGGATTGGTGGTTTTCGCCTTTTTCAGCGCCTGGATGATCTTGCCGGGCATCGAGCCGATATAGGTCCGGCGGTGGCCGCGGATCTCGGACTCGTCGCGTACGCCACCGAGCGAAATGCGGATAAATTCACGACCAGTCGCCTTGGCCACGGATTTACCCAGCGAGGTCTTACCCACACCCGGAGGGCCGACGAGGCAGAGGATCGGCCCCTTCAGCTTGGCCGAGCGCTGCTGCACGGCAAGGTATTCGACGATGCGTTCCTTGACCTTCTCAAGGCCGTAGTGATCCTTGTCGAGGATATCCTGCGCGCGGTTCAGGTCTTTCTTCACGCGGGACTTGGTGCCCCACGGGATCGACAGCATCCAGTCCAGATAGTTGCGCACGACCGTGGCTTCCGCCGACATGGGCGACATGTTCTTGAGCTTCTTCAGCTCGGCGTCGGCCTTTTCGCGGGCTTCCTTGGACAGCTTGGTCTCGGCGATTTTCTCTTCCAGTTCGGCTACTTCGCCCGAACCTTCTTCGCCATCGCCCAGCTCCTTCTGAATGGCCTTCATCTGCTCATTCAGATAGTACTCGCGCTGGGTCTTCTCCATCTGGGATTTGACGCGGGTCTTGATCTTCTTCTCGACCTGCAGAACGGACATTTCGCCCTGCATCAGGCCATAGACCTTTTCCAGACGCTCACTGACCGAGAGGGTTTCCAGAAGCTCCTGCTTACGGTCGACTTCGATGCCGAGGTGACCTGCAACAAGATCCGCCAGCTTGGCGGGCTCGGTGGTCTCGCCAACTGCGCTCAGCGCTTCTTCGGGGATGTTCTTGCGCACTTTTGCGTAGCGTTCGAATTCATCACCAACGGTGCGCACCAGCGCCTCGGTGGTGGTAACATCGCCAGGCATCTGGTTCAGCAGTTCGGCGCGGGCTTCGAAATAGCTGTCGTTTTCCAGGAAATCGGTGATCTTGACGCGGGTCTGGCCCTCGACCAGCACCTTGACGGTGCCATCGGGCAGCTTCAGCAGCTGCAGCACATTGGCCAGCACGCCGACGCGGTAGATGCCATCGCTTTCCGGATCGTCCTCAGAGGGGTCGATCTGGCTGGACAGCAGGATCTGTTTGTCATCGGCCATCACCTCTTCCAGGGCGCGTACCGATTTCTCCCGGCCGACAAACAGCGGCACGATCATGTGCGGGAACACCACGATGTCACGCAGCGGCAGCACGGGATAGGAAGAATTGAGTGGCTCTTGCATACTCGGTCCTTTTCTTTGGCAAGACGTCCAGGCCCCAGGTAGCGGCAGCCGCAGTCGTCTCCTCTTTGATCTGTTATCTGGTGCGGTTCAGCATGTATTTCAACCGCAGCGCCTCAATCTTTGCGCTCACATTGCCCCTGCAGGGCGGCGACCACAAGGGCGCAAATGCAGGAAGGGTGAGCAAATGGTGAAGGGGGCTGCGAGCTGCCTCCGGTTTGGGCCATGCGGGTCAATTCAGCGTCGCATCAGGGTGATGAATCCCCGCTCCATCCGCCCGCCCGGCCCGGTTTCAATATAGGTTCCGCTCATCCGTGTTTCATCGATCAGGAACAAGCGCACCTCCTGCCGCAAGACCTCTCCGGTGCCGGTTGGACGCTCGGCCAGCAGGGCCAGCCTGATCAGTTGATCGGCGCCGCAGGGCAGCGGCCCCAGAGACACCTCATCCAGGAACACCTCGGCATCATCCGGCAGATCGCCGCGGCCGACGCTTTCGGCGCGCAGCCCCGTGCCGGGCTTTAGTGGGCCCCGGTCCTGTACAGAGATCCCAATAAGCCCCAGCACCGGCGAATCCGCCACCAGCCTGCCATTGCGAAACCGCAGCGACAGGGTGTCGCCGCTGCGTTGCGGCAGCGGCACCATCTCGATGCGCCCGCCGACAGCCGTCGACATCTCTCCCGGGCCTTTTTGAACGATCCACTGGCCGCGCAGCCCGGCAGAGCCACCTTTGACCAGATCCTCTAGCGGAATGCTGCAACCGTTAAGGCGCGGTGCCTTGAAGAAACTTGATGCCTCTGCCAGCGATCCTGGCGTGGTGTTATCCTGTGTCGCCTGCGCCTGAGCTGCGATCGAGCCACCCATCAAGGCCGCAAAAGCCAGCGCCAGATACCACCTCATCACCATTCTCCCCTTTTGGCGGGAAACTAGCAAAAAGGTCTTCACAACTGGTGAACAAGGCATAAACGGTCGCCGCGCAGGTAAAGGGCAATCAGCCCCCGCCTCTTACCCGGAAAAGGGTGGTCAGCGGTTTAATACCCCCCCGATTACACCGGCTCGATATCACCTTCAGCGCGGGTGTCGTGGAAGTCCTTCTGCCAAGCCTCGAACGTCCCCGCCGCAATCGCATCGCGCATGCCCTGCATGATCTCCTGAAAGTAATGCAGGTTGTGCCAGGTCAGCAGCATGCCCGAAATCATCTCGTTGGCGCGGAACACATGGTGCAGGTAGGCGCGGCAGTAGTTCGAGCAGGCCGGGCAGCTGCACTCTTCATCCAGCGGACGCGGATCATCCGCGTGGCGCGCGTTCTTGATGTTGACCACGCCGCGGCGGGTAAAGACCTGCCCGGTCCGGCCAGAGCGCGACGGCAACACGCAATCCATCATATCGATGCCGCGCGCCACGGCGCCGACGATATCGTCGGGCTTGCCCACCCCCATCAGATAGCGCGGCTTGTCCTGCGGCAGCATGTCCGGCGCGTAGTCAAGGCAGCCGAACATCGCCTCCTGCCCCTCGCCCACGGCAAGACCGCCCACCGCGTAGCCATCAAAACCGATGTCGGTCAGCGCCTTGGCGCTTTCCTCGCGAAGGTCCTGTTCCAGCCCGCCCTGCATGATCCCGAACAGGGCATGACCGGGCCGGTCGCCAAACGCGTCCTTGGACCGCTCGGCCCAGCGCATCGACAGGCGCATCGACTCGGCAATGCGGTCGCGGTCCGCAGGCAACGCCGGGCATTCGTCGAAACACATCACGATATCGCTGCCCAAGAGCCGCTGGATCTCCATCGAGCGTTCTGGCGTCAGCTCGTGCCGGGAGCCGTCGATATGGCTTTTGAAGGTCACGCCCTTCTCGGTCAGCTTGCGAAGGCCCGCCAGCGACATCACCTGAAACCCGCCCGAGTCGGTCAGGATCGGACGCTGCCAGTTCATGAACTTATGAAGGCCACCCAGCCGGTCGATCCGCTCAGCCGTTGGACGCAGCATCAGGTGGTAGGTATTGCCCAGCAGGATGTCAGCGCCGGTGGCGCGCACGCTTTCCGGCATCATCGCCTTGACCGTCGCAGCGGTGCCAACGGGCATGAAGGCAGGCGTGCGAATGTCACCGCGCGGCGTCTGGATCACACCGGTGCGTGCTTTTCCGTCCTGCGCTTTCATTTCAAACTTGAAAAGCTCTGACATTTCGACTTCCTGCGTTAGTTCTGTCATCTGACGACTATAAGATTCCCCTAATGCCAAGGAGCCAAGCGCATGTCCACAGACGAGCACGCCGCAAAACTGACCCTCGGTTGGGAGGAATGGGTAAGCCTGCCGGGGCTTGGCCTGCCTGCAATGAAGGCCAAGGTCGACACCGGCGCCCGCACCTCTGCCCTGCATGCCACTGAAATCGAAACCTTCGGACCGGCTGCCGCCCCCAAGGTACGCTTTACCGTCCACCCCGTGCCGGGGCAGGAAGGGCTGCGGATCCCCTGCTCTGCTGATATTATCGACCGGCGTGAGGTGACCTCCTCCAATGGCGAAAGCGAAATGCGCTATGTCATCTCGACCGATCTGGTGGTGGATGGCCACAGCTGGCCCATCGAAGTCACCCTCACCGACCGCAGCGGTATGACACTGCATATGCTTCTGGGTCGCCAGGCGCTGGGAGAGAACGTCGCGGTGGCACCTTCGGAACGGTTCTGCCAACCGGAACTGGACTATGCCGTCTATGCCTCGAAACACATCCGCAAGGCCGCGCCGAACCGGGTGCTGCGCATTGCTGTGCTCAGCCGCGAGGATAATTTCTCCACCCGCCGACTGGTGGAAGAAGGCGAAAAACGAGGCCACACCGTCGAGGTCATCGACACCACACGCTGCTACATGGACATCAACGCGCTGGCGCCCGAAGTGCACTACGACGGCAAGCGTCTGCCGCGCTATGACGCGGTGATCCCGCGCATCGGCGCCTCGATCACCCAATATGGTACCGCCGTGCTGCGCCAGTTCGAGACCCTTGGCACCTTTTGCGTCAATGGCAGCGCTGGCATCACCGCCAGTCGCGACAAGCTGCACGCCCATCAGGTACTGGCACGTCAGAAGATCGGCATGCCCGAAACCGCCTTTGCCGCCTCGCCCAAGGATACAAAGAACCTGATCGACATCGTCGGAGGTGCCCCCCTGATCGTGAAACTGCTGGAAAGCACCCAGGGTAAAGGCGTGGTGCTGGCCGAAACCAAGAAGGCCGCCGAATCCGTGATCACCGCCTTTCGCGGGCTCAAGGCAAACTTCCTGGTGCAGCAATTCGTGAAAGAGGCCAATGGCGAGGATATCCGCTGTCTGGTGGTCGGTTCCAAAGTGGTTGCGGCGATGAAACGCTCGGGCGCCGAGGGTGACTTCCGCTCCAATCTGCACCTTGGCGGCAGCGCCGTGTCGGTCCGGATCAGCAAGGAAGAACGCGCCACAGCCGTCAAGGCAGCCAAGGCCTTTGGCCTCAATGTCGCGGGTGTCGACCTTCTGCGCTCGGAAAACGGGCCAAAGGTGCTGGAGGTCAATTCCTCGCCCGGGCTGGAAGGTATCGAGCGGACCTCGAAGAAAAACATTGCCGGGCTGATCTATGACGAGATCGAAGACCACGTGCGCCCCGCCCCCCTGCGGGTGCGCAAACAGGCGACGGCGCGCAAGTGATCCTACTGGCGGCGGCAGGGCTTGACCGCGCGCCGCCGCCACCCGATCTTGGTTCCATACCTTTCAGACAGGATTTCCAGTTATGAGCGAAGATCAGATTACCGCCCTCTTGTCCGGCAGCCTGCTTTACATTCTCGGGGCGATCTTCCTGATCGTCGTCATTCTCAAAGGCGTTCGGATCGTTCCGCAGTCGGAAAAATTTGTCGTCGAACGTTTTGGCCGGCTGAAGTCGGTGCTTGGCCCGGGCATCAATTTCATCGTGCCCTTTCTGGATGCGGTCCGTCACAAGGTGTCGATTCTTGAACGGCAACTGCCGAACGCCAGCCAGGATGCGATCACTCGCGACAACGTGCTGGTAGAGATCGATACTTCGGTATTCTACCGCATCCTGGAGCCGGAAAAGACAGTCTACCGCATCCGGGATGTAGATGGTGCCATCGCCACCACCGTCGCCGGGATTGTTCGCGCTGAAATCGGCAAGATGGATCTGGATGAGGTGCAATCCAACCGCTCACAGCTGATTGGCGAGATCAAGCGCAGCGTCGAAAGCGCCGTGGATGACTGGGGGATTGAAGTGACGCGCGCCGAGATCCTTGACGTGAACCTCGATCAGGCCACCCGCGATGCGATGCTGCAGCAGCTCAATGCCGAACGCGCGCGCCGGGCGCAGGTGACCGAGGCGGAAGGCAAGAAACGCGCGGTGGAACTCGCCGCCGATGCGGAACTGTATTCCGCCGAACAAACCGCCAAGGCCCGCCGCATTCAGGCTGATGCCGAAGCCTATGCGACCGGAGTGGTGGCCAAGGCGATTGCCGAAAACGGTCTGGAGGCGGCGCAGTATCAGGTGGCGCTGAAACAGGTGGAGGCGCTCAATACTCTTGGCGCAGGCACCGGCAGCCAGACCATCGTGGTCCCGGCGCAGGCGCTCGAAGCCTTTGGCGATGCCTTCAAGATGCTGAAAGGAAACAAGTGATGGCCGCTCCCTTCTGGGCACTCTGGTGGGTCTGGTGCGCTGCGGCGCTGGTACTTGGCATTCTGGAGGTGCTGGCGCCGGGCTTTGTCTTCCTCGGCTTTGCCATCGGCGCCCTTGGCGTCGGGGTGCTGCTGCTGGCCACGGGCAGCGGCACCTTTGGCCTGCCCGTTCTGGTCTTCATCTTCGCGGCCCTGTCGCTGATCGCCTGGCTTGTCCTGCGCCGCGCCTTTGCCCTGCCGCGCGGCCAGGTGAAGACCTTTGATACGGATATCAACGACTAGTCACAAATCGCCCCTGTCCTCTGCACCAGCGCGCAACTTCCCTGCGGTCCAAGACTGGACGCCGCCTGCCCTGTTCCCTATATAAACGGTCGGATAACCAGTCAGGGACCGATATGACCAACGCTTCCGAACCTCTTGAAGGGGCGCCGCTGATCGCGCCGTCTTCCGTTTCCCACCCGCTTTACGATGCGGTGGCAGACGCATGCCGTAGCGTCTATGACCCTGAAATCCCGGTCAATATCTACGAGCTGGGCCTGATCTACACCATCGACATCAACGAAGAAAACGACGTGAAGATCATCATGACCCTGACCGCGCCGGGCTGCCCCGTCGCTGGTGAGATGCCGGGATGGATCGTCGATGCGATCTCGCCCGTACCCGGCGTTAAATCCGTCGATGTCGAACTGACCTGGGAGCCGCCCTGGGGCATGGAGATGATGTCGGACGAGGCGCGTCTGGAACTTGGGTTCATGTAACCGCTGCCCCGTTCATCATCACAATAGTTTCATGGGATCGCGGCGCGGGTGTTACCCGGCGCCGCGATTTTTGTTTCAAACCTGATTTTTCCGGAGAACCCCTTTGCGCCTTTCCCTTGCCCTGTCGGCCCTTACCCTGCCCGGCCTACTCCTGTCGCTTGCCGCCACTTCTGCTGTCGCCGAAACCGCCCTGACCTATGGCCCTCGCCCGGCCTATCTGGTCGACAAACTGCCCGCGGGCGCGCTGAAGGACCGGCTGCAGTCCTGCGCCGCGCAGGTGCCGCAGCGCACGGAATTCTCCATCGGCCATCGCGGCGCACCGCTGCTCTTTCCTGAACACACCGTCGAAAGCAATATGGCCGCCGCGCAGATGGGCGCCGGGATCCTTGAGTGCGACGTGACCTTTACCAAGGATTTGCAGCTGGTCTGCCGCCACGCCCAGAACGATCTTCACACCACCACCGATATCCTGACCAGCGATCTGGCCGACACCTGCATCACCCCCTTCACCCCCGCAGGCGGCGGCGCGGACGCCAAGGCCGAGTGCCGCACCTCGGAGATCACGCTGGAAGAGTTCCGCAGCCTGACTCCCAAGATGGACAGCCGCGACAAGACGGCCACGACTGCTGAGGCCTATCAGGGCGGCGTCGCCCCATGGCGCAGCACGCTCTATGTGGATGGCGCGCGCAGCATGACCCACGCTGAGTCCATCGCTCTGTTCCGCAGCCTTGGCGCCAAGTTCACGCCCGAGCTGAAGGCCCCCGCGGTGAAGATGCCCTTCAAAGGTTTCACGCAGGAAGACTACGCGCAGAAGCTGGTGGAAGAGTACAAATCCGCGAGCGTGCCAGCATCGGATGTCTGGCTGCAAAGTTTCGATCTCAGCGATGTTCTATATTGGATCGAGAACGAGCCGGAGTTCGGCGCGCAGGCGGTGTACCTCGATGACCGCTATTCCAAATCCGATGCCGATGAAGGCAAGGTCGATCCCTCCAACCCCGCGAGTTTCAAGCCGAGCATGCAGGATCTGGCGGATATGGGGGTTAACTATATCGCACCGCCGATCTGGATGCTGCTGGCGCTGGAGGACGGGAAGATCGTGCCCTCTCCCTATGCCATCAAGGCGCGCGAGGCAGGGCTCAAGATCATCGCCTGGTCGATGGAGCGCTCTGGGCCGCTGACAAATGGCGGCGGTTGGTATTACCGGTCAGTGAAACCCGCGATCTCGGATGCCTCGGCCTATTATCAGGTGCTGGACGTTCTGGCGCAGGATGTGGGCGTCTCCGGTGTCTTTTCCGACTGGCCTGCAACGGTGACCTATTACGCCAACTGCATGGGACTGTAGACAAAAAAACCGCCACCGCACAGGCACCTGTGCATCGCATCTGCCGCCGCCCCCTTGAGCCTGCCGCCGCAGGACCCTAGATTGAGGGTAACGCGCGAAACTGGAGACTTTCATGTTCGGTATCCCCGGCAAACAGGCTGTAACCATCACCCCGAAGGCTGCGGCGCAGATTTCAAAGCTGATGCAGAATGCGGGCCACGCGGGCCTGCGCATCGGCGTGAAAAAAGGCGGCTGCGCCGGCATGGAATACACCATGGAATACGTCGATGACGCCGATCCCAATGACGAGGTCGTGGAACAAGATGGCGCCAGGGTGATGATCGCGCCGATGGCACAGATGTTCCTGTTTGGCACCGAGATTGACTATGAAACCACGCTGCTGGAAAGCGGGTTCAAGTTCAACAACCCCAACGTCGCTGAGGCCTGCGGCTGCGGCGAGTCGATCAGCTTCAAGGATATGCCCGGCGCCTGAACTCAGACGACTGATCACCCTAGATTACGGCATTCATTGCATGGGGCGGCTTCGGTCGCCCTTTTGTGTTTCCAATGGCCACGCCAGCGGCGTCTTGCACAATTGCTCCCTCTGGCGCGGGGTGCTACCACCACGCCACAGAACAACAAGGGAAGCGACACATGCGGCGGAAACTGGCGGCGGGAAACTGGAAAATGAACGGCACCGGGGCAGAGCTGGTCGAGCTTGCTGCGCTGGCTGAAGGCCATCCGGCGCCGGATGGCACCGACATCCTGATCTGCCCGCCCGCAACGCTGCTGTCGCGCGCGGCGGACACCACCCGCGGCGGACCGGTACAAATCGGTGGTCAGGACTGTCACGCCGCGACCTCGGGCGCGCATACCGGCGATCTGAGCGCGGCGATGCTGCTGGATGCAGGCGCGAGCGCGGTGATCCTGGGCCACTCTGAACGCCGCGCCGATCACGGTGAAACCGACGCCATCGTCCTTGCCAAGGCCGAAGCCGCCATTGCCGCCGGTCTGCTGGCCGTGGTCTGCCTTGGCGAGACGCTTGAAGAGCGCGAAGCCGGAGAGACCCTGTCGGTCGTCGGCACGCAGCTTGCCGGTTCGGTGCCCGAGGGCGCCAGTGGCGCCACACTGGTCGTCGCTTATGAACCGGTCTGGGCCATCGGCACCGGCAAGGTCCCGACTCTGGAGCAGATCGGCGAAGTGCACGATTTCCTGCGCGCCGAGCTGACCAACCGCTTTGGCGCCGAGACCGCCGAAGGCATTCGCCTGCTCTATGGGGGATCGGTGAAACCCGGAAATGCGGCCGAAATCTTTGCCGTGTCGAACGTGGACGGCGCCCTTGTCGGCGGCGCCAGCCTGACCGCCGCGGATTTCTCTCCGATCATCTCGGCTCTGGAAAACGCCTGACCAAGAGGCGCGGCCTCACACATCAATGACAAGCCCGGCTCTGACGCAGAGCTGGGCTTTTTTACGGCCTTTGCTTCTAGACTCGCAGACGAAAATGGCGCCCCGATCTCCCGGGGCGCCCTCACTCGTACCAACTCTTACACAACTCGGTACTCGTGAATCTCTAGTTCGTTATGATCTCCGGCCCCATCAGCGCATTCGGGATCATCGTGCTGAGCCATGGGATATAGGTTACCATGATCAGGAAGACGAAGAGCACCGCCAGGAACGGCAGCGCCGCCCGGACCACCGCCATCATCGGCATGCCCGCAACCCCGGAAGTGACAAAGAGGTTCAGGCCAACCGGCGGGGTGATCATGCCGATCTCCATGTTGACCACCATGATGATGCCCAGATGGATCGGGTCGATGCCCAGCTCGATTGCGATCGGGAACACCAGCGGCGCAACGATCACCAACAGGCCCGACGGCTCCATGAACTGGCCGCCGATCAGCAGGATCACGTTCACAACAATCAGGAACATCACCGGACCAAAGCCCGCCGACAGCATGGCATTGGCGATATGCTGCGGCACCTGCTCGTCGGTTAGTACGTGTTTCAAGATCAGCGCGTTGGCGATCACGAACATCAGCGTCACGGTCAGCTTGCCCGCATCGAACAGTGCCCGTTTGGTGTCCTTGTGGAACCAGACCGACAGCAGCGCAAGCGGCGCCTGCAGGACGGTGCGGCGCGGGCGCACCTCGGTTCCCGCCAGCGGTCCCATGTCGCGGTAGACAAAGGTTGCCACCAGGAAAGCATAGACGGATGCCACGGCGGCGGCTTCGGTCGGCGTGAAGATCGCCCCTTCCTTGTAAAGCCCCAGTTCAGGCGAATACCACGGGTAGCCATAGATACCGACCATGATGATCACGATCAGGAACAGGCCCCAGAACGCCTCGCGGAAGGAGGCGCCGACTTCGGCCCAGCCTGCCCAGTCGCCCTTGGGCATGTTCTTGATCCGGGCGATGACGTAGATCGTCACCATCAGCATCACCCCGGCCAAAAGGCCCGGAATGATACCGGCAAGGAACATCCGTCCGACCGAAACGTCGACCGATGCCGCATAGACCACCATCACGATGGAGGGCGGGATCAGGATGCCAAGCGTGCCGGCGTTGCAGATTACACCGGCGGCGAACTCCTTTGAATAGCCCGCTTGGCGCATTGCTGCGATCACGATGGAGCCGATGGCCACCACGGTCGCCGGAGAAGACCCGGACAGCGCCGCGAACATCATGCAGGCAAAGACGCCAGCGATGGCCAGACCGCCCTGAAAATGGCCGACGCAGGCAATCGAGAACCGGATGATCCGCTGCGCCACACCGCCGGTCGACATGAAGGTCGAGGCGAGAATGAAGAACGGAATGGCCAAGAGGGTGAAATGGCCTTCGAAGGCTTCGAACAATGTGCCGGCGACCGAGGCCAGCGAACTGTCCGAATAAACCAGCAGAAACAGGGTGGAGCTAAGGCCCAGAGAGACGGAGATCGGCACGCCGATCAGCATCAGGCCAACCACCATGGCAAAAAGCAGAACGACGTCCATCAGTTTTCTCCCCCCGTCTTTTCTCCGGTGGCGCGGGCGCGGGCCTCGTCCAACTCGTCCTCAACCTCGTGGCTGGCCACCAGCCGGTCGGCCTCACCGCGCCAGATGCGCAGGGCAGCCTGCACAAAGCGGATCACAAGCAACAGCATCGACAGCGGCAGGATCAGATAAGGCACCACTTTGGGCAGTTTTTCGTAGGAATCGCCGTAGTTGATCAGATCCTCCAGAAACCGGAAGATCCCCACCATCGGCACGTCCTGCACCTCGTAAAAGCTTTGACTGCGGGCCTTCATATCCAGCCCCGTCGGGAACCAGCGCCCCGAGGTCGGCGGCAGATCCGCAAACACCGCCCAGTAATCATAGGCACCTTTCAGCAACAGCAGAGAAAACAGCAGGCAGGCGCCAACCGCGATCAGCCCCACAACGCGGCGTGCAGGCGGCGCAAGCGTGTTGACGATGGCATCCACCCCCAGGTGCGCATGCGTCTTGACCGCGTAAGACGCCCCCAGCAGCACCAGCCAGGCAAAAAGGAACACCGTCAGCTCCAGCGCCCAGAGGATATTGGAGTTGAACACGAAACGCGCCACCACATTGGCAAAGGTGATCACTGTCATCAGCCCCAACAGCAGCGCGATCAACGTTTCTTCCAGCGTATTGATGACCCCGGCCGGGCCGGTTCTTGCCCCCGACATGCCAGTCTCCCCTGCTATGTTGATAAAATGGTGCAGGCGGCGGATCCCCACGCCGCCTGCGAAGCAGGGCGCAGCACACATCCTTGGATGGCGCGCCCCGGGTTGCGGCTATCAGAAGCCTGCGTTGATCGCCTGTGCGGCGTCGATCTTGTCCTGACCCACGTCACCGGCGAACTGCGCCCAGACGGGTTTCATGGTGTCGACCCAGGACTGGCGCTGCTCGGCCGAAAGCTGACGCACGGTGCCACCGGCATCAATGATCGCCTGCTTGGCTGCTGCGTTGACCTTGGCCGATTCAGAGTTCCGCGCTTCGGTCACTTCCGACAGGATGGTCAGGAACTGGTCGCGTACTTCCGGCTCCAGGCTGTCCAGCCAGTCCACCGAGGTCACCACCAGATAGTCGATGATGCCGTGGTTGGTTTCGGTGATCCCGTCCTGCACTTCGAAGAACTTCTTGCCGTAGATGTTGGACCAGGTGTTTTCCTGACCATCGACAACACCCTGCTGCAGAGCGCCGTAGACTTCGGAGAAGGCCATTTTCTGCGGGCTGCCACCGATCGCTTCCATCTGCGCCACCAGCACGTCCGAGGACTGCACGCGGAACTTCAGACCATTGGCGTCGGTCGGTTCGACCAGCGGTTTGTTGGCCGACATCTGCTTCATGCCATTGTGCCAGTAAGCCAGGCCCTGCAGGCCGCGGCGCTGCATCGAATCCAGCATCGCCTGACCGTTGTCGGACGCCTGGAAGGCGTCAACCGCATCGATGTTCTTGAACATGAACGGCAGGTCGAACAGGCGGAACTGTTTGGTGAATTTCTCGAACTTGGACAGCGACGGCGCGGCCAGCTGCACGTCGCCCTGCAACATCGCTTCAAGCACCTTGTTGTCATTGTAGAGGGTCGAGTTCGGATAGACCTCAAGGCACATGGTGCCGTTCATCTCTTCGTTGACACGCTTTTCCAGCAGCGTCGCGGCAATCCCCTTGGGGTGCTTGTCGGTGTTGGTGACGTGGCTGAACTTGACGACGATCTCGCCTTCGTCACAGGCCGCCTGAACGGCGCCAGCGGATACGGTCATCGCCAGAGCGGCGGCGGTAGCAGTCAGGAACTTCATAATAGTCCTCCCAGATTTCTCTCCATAGCCTGTGCGCGGTGCACAAGCCCCGCGGAAAGGATCGCGAATCGCACTGCCCCGCTCAAGAATTGAGTCGCGATTCGGGTGATTTTGATTTTTTTATAAACTTTTCAGACAGATGCGTGGCGCCCAGTTCCCAGGCACAGGTGCCTCAATTATAGGCTGTGCGAAAACCCGCACAGGGATCAGCGCGAGGTGTGCGGATTTTCGCACAGCCGTAACGCCGTCTTTTCAACCGCTGGAATCACGCATCTGAGGCGCGGCGATAGTCCTCGGGGCGGATGCCATATCGGGCCAGTTTGTCGTAAAAGGTCTTGCGCGGCAGCTTCAGCGCCGCCGCCGCCGCAGAAGCGCGCCCGTTCTGGCGCCCCAGCGCCGCGATCAGCAAGGACCGCTCAACTTGCGCCATCTGTTCCGCCAGCCCCAGACCAGAGCCGACCGAGACTTCCTCGGGCATGCCAAGCACAAACCGCATGGCCGCCGACATCAGCGAGCGGGCATTGCCAGGCCAGTCCTGCGCCATAAGCATGGCCAGATGCTCCTGGCTGATCTCGGGCGCTGCGATGCCCGCCTGCTCTGCCGCCTGGGCCACGTAATGACGAAACAGAACCGGGATATCCTCGGGCCGTTCAGCCAGCGATGGAATGCGCACCCGCATGCCATCCAGGCGATAAAACAGGTCAGCATTGAAGGCACCGCTGGTGGCAAGCTGCGCCAGATCGCTGGTGGTCCCTGCGATCACCCGGGCGGCGACGCCCTGCTCCAGCCGTTCCAGAACCGCGTATTGCACCGCGTCGGCCATGGCCGGGATTTCATCCAGAAACAACGACCCGCCCGCCGCATCCTGGCACAGCGCATCAAAGGCTTCGATGGTCATCCCGGCGGCGGGCCGTTTGACGAAGGCGCCCTGCGCCCGCGGCGACATCAGGTGGATGACTTCGGCGACCTTGGAAACGCCACTGCCCGCCGGACCTGTCACCAGAACCTCGGCTCCGGTGGGCGCCACTGCGCGCACCCGCGTCCTGAGCTGCTCTGCCTGCGGGGAGGTGCCGAAAAGCATCCGCGCCGCCGGATCGCCCGCCTCCAGCTGGCGCTTCAGGCGTCTGTTTTCCAGCACCAGTGCCCGGGTCTTGCGCGCCCGCTCCAGCACCGAAAGAAGATCCCCCGGAGCGCAGGGTTTCTCCAGAAAATCAAAGGCGCCCTCGGACATCGCTCGCACGGCCATCGGAATGTCGCCTTCGCCGGTCAGCAGGATAACCGGCAGTTCGGCGTCGATCTCATGCGCATAGGTCAAAAGATGAAACCCGTCCCGCCCCGGCATGCGAATGTCCGACAGGATCACGCCATCGAATTCGGGAGTGATCAGATCCTTGGCCGCCACGAAAGAGCCAGCTGTCACCGCCTCCAGGTCGTTCAGCTCAAGCGTCTGCGACAGCGCCTCGCGCACCGCCGCGTCATCATCCACGAGCAGTACCCGCCGGGTCATGCAGCTTCTTCCTCGCTCCAGGGGTCAAGTTCGACGGTAAAGACCGCACCATCGCTGCTGTTGCATCCGCGGATGTGGCCGCCGAAACTTTGCACCAACCCGTAAGAGATCGACAGCCCAAGGCCAAGCCCCTCGGCGCTGCCCACCGCCTTGGTAGAATAGAAGGGTTCAAACATCTTTTCCGGCTCCTTGATGCCCGGGCCGATGTCACGGACATGAACGCGCAACCGCGCGCCAGTTTGCTGTGACGGCCATTCCAGCGCGATGCGGATCGCCCGCTGGTCCTGCTCCATCATGGCGTCGGCGGCGTTATTGATCAGGTTTACAAAAACCTGCGTCAGCCGCACCTCGCCGCCCCAGGCGTAGACCGGACCGGATGGCGCTGCCCAATGGAGCGCCACATGGTCCGTTTCCAGCCGCGCCGTAGTCAGTTCCACCGCCGCATTGATCACCTGCACCAGATCAACCCGCGCCATCGGTTCGCTTTCGTTGCGGGCAAAGGCCCGCAGGTTCTTGATGATCCGCGCCATGCGCTCGGCCATACTGGAAATCCGGGTCAGATTTTCCGCCGCCCGCTCGGGCTTTTCCCGCTCCAGGAAGGCGGCGCCGTTTTCGGCATATTGCTGAATGGCCATCAGCGGCTGGTTCAGCTCGTGACTGATGCCCGCAGACATCTGCCCCAGCGCCGAGAGTTTCCCAGCCTGAACCAGATCTTCCTGCGCCTGTTTCAGCGCCGCTTCGGCCTCTTGTCGTTCGTGCACCTCGCGGCGCAGCTGGGTGTTGATCACCTGTAGGGCCTGGGTGCGGGCCTCGACCCGGGTTTCCAGAATGACATTGGCCCGGGCCAGGGTTCGGCGCCGCTCGGTCGCGAGGAACAGTAGCGTGCCGAATGCAAGACACACCGCCGTCAGCGCCGCCGCCTGCAAGGCCGCGATGCGCCGCGCCGGGGCGACATCCACCAGAATCTCTCCACGCATACCGATGACCGGCAGGTCCACCGTCAGGTGCAGCGCCTGCTGCGGCAGGTAGGAACTGCCGGACAGCTCCCAAACCTCATGCCCGCCGTGGTTTTCGACCGCGAAGGAAACCGGATCGCCTCCCTCGGCCGCGCTGCCCGGCAGCCGTTCGGTCCGGCGCCAGAACAGCAATTCCGGCCGGTTTGCGATAAACACCTCTTCGTTGCGGTTGGTGAAGAAGACCGCAGGCAAGGAGCCGCGCCAGGTCTGCTCCACATCCTGCACATCGGCCACGACCACAAGCGCCCCCAACACACCGCCGCCGGGTGCGAAACTGGGTGCGGCATAGAAATAGGCCCGCCGCCCCTCGGGCAGCAGCACCGCGTGACCGGTGCCAAGCGCGCCCTGCATGGCACGTTTGAAGTAGGGTTGATCGGCCACCGAGCCTCCGGCGACCCCTTCGGCAAAGGCCAGAACCCGCCCCGAACGGTCCGCGTAGAAAACATCCAGTGCCGCGGTCTTGTCTGCGACTTCGCGCAGGCGCCGGGCAGCCTCCTGCTGCCCCGCCGCCGTATCCAGCCCGTCCAGTACCGGATGATCCGCCGTCAGAACCGCCAGTTCCTGATAGATCTGCAACTGCGTGCTGACGCGGTCTGACGCGAGTGCCAAATCCGCCGCGCTGCGCTCTGCCAGCGAGTCCAGCGCCTGCCGGTAGCCATAGATCCAGACCGCAGCCGCAAGCCCTGCGACTGCACATGCAAATCCCAGCAAAAGTCCCCAGCGCTGCCACATGGTTTGTTTGATCATTGATACTGCCTCATGGCTATCAGACTATGAAACTCACCTTGCATTGACCAGCCGCCATGGCAAAAGTCGCCGCATGAAAACACTGCAGCAATCCCCGACCGATCCGGCCTTTGTGCAAGATCCCTATCCGTTTTACGCCAAGGCCCGCGACGCGGGCGCCCTGCACTATTGGCAGGACTACGGCATGGTGGCAGCCTTTCGTAAATCGGCCGTTCACATGCTGCTGCGGGACCGCCGCTTCGGAAGGGAAATCCCCGCCGAAATGGCCACGCCCGGCCCTGCCCACCTGGCGCCGTTCCTGGCCGTCGAGGCGCATTCGCTGCTGGAGGCCGAACCGCCACGCCACACGCGTCTGCGCAAACTGGTGATGCGGGCCTTTACCTCGCGCGCGATTACCGCGCTGGAGGCGGATATCGCGCAGCTGTGCAACGATCTGATCGATGCCTTTCCGGATCAGCCCTTTGATCTGTTGCAGGCTTATTGCACGCGGGTTCCGATCGTGACCATCTGCCGCCTGCTCGGTGTGCCCGAAGGGATGGCGCCGCAGCTTCTGGATTGGTCGCACCGGATGGTGGCCATGTATCAGGCCGGGCGCACGGAGGAGACGGAGCATTCCGCAGCCGGGGCATCTGCCGCCTTTTCCGATTATCTGCGCAGCTATATCGATCAACGCCGCAGCGATCCGCAGGATGATCTGATCACCCGCCTGATTGCCGCCAAGGAGGCCGGGGACAGCCTGACCACGGATGAGCTGATCGGCACCTGCATCCTGCTGCTGAACGCGGGGCACGAAGCAACAGTGCACGCCCTTGGCAACGGGGTGAAGACGATGCTGGAACAGGGCTGGGATCCGGCCTGGCTGGCCGAGGACGGGATCGACCAACTGGTCGAGGAAATCCTGCGCTATGATCCGCCACTGCATATGTTCACCCGCTATGCCTATGAAGAGGCCGAGGTCTTCGGCCATACCTTCCAGCGCGGCGATCAGGTGGCGCTGCTTCTGGGCGCGGCCAACCGCGACCCGGCAGTGCTTGATGATCCAGAGGTCTTTAACCCCAGCCGCCCGGCCAA
Organism: Phaeobacter sp. CAU 1743; assembly: GCF_039839315.1. Lineage (NCBI taxonomy): Bacteria > Pseudomonadati > Pseudomonadota > Alphaproteobacteria > Rhodobacterales > Roseobacteraceae > Phaeobacter > Phaeobacter sp. CAU 1743. The sequence goes on from NZ_JBDOQR010000024.1 coordinate 40,637, forward strand.
GACCAACACGTCCTTTGGGGGCGGACTGCATTTCTGCGTCGGCGCGCCGCTGGCACGGCTGGAAATGCGCATCGCGCTGCCCATCCTGTTCCAGCGCTGCCCCGATCTGCGTCTGGCAGAAAAGCCCAAGTATTCAGACAGCTACCACTTCCATGGCCTCACCCGTTTGATGGTGAGCCGCTGATGGTCGGCGCCACCCGGCGCCGCCCCCCCACTTTCCCCTACTCCGCTGGCTCCAGCGGCAGCAGCGTGGTCGATTTGATTTCCTCCATCGACAGAAGCGCGGTCACATTGTGCACCCGCACCTCTGAAATCAGCGCCTGATAGAATTTGTCATAGGCCCGCGCGTTCTTCACGCGCACCTTCAGGATGTAATCGATATCGCCTGCCAGCCGGTGCGCCTCCTGTACCTCGGGGCGGTCGCGCAGCGCCTGCAGGAAGGATGCCTGCCATTCCGCCTCGTGCTCCGAAGTGCGGATCAGCACAAAGAAACAAGCCTCAAACCCCAGCGCCTCGGCGTCCAGGATCACGGTCTGGCGGCCAATCACCCCGGCCTCGCGCAGTTTGCGGATGCGATTCCAGACCGGGGTCTTTGAGCTGCCCACCTGCTTGGCGATTTCGTCCAGCGACTGGCTGGCGTCGCGTTGCAGCTCCGCCAGGATTTTCCGATCCGTGGCATCAATCCGCACTGTCATTCTAATTTTCCCTCTGCATCGAAACCTTGGTCACCAAGCCCCGAACCACGTGGAACAGATGTCCTTATTTGGGCGGACGTATGGCGCTCAAATGGGAATATTTCCTATATTGAGGGTCAAGTCAAACACCAGAAATGAGGCGCCACATGTCCAGTTTTGCCCCGATCATTCCCTCTGCCAGCTCTCAGCGCGCAGATGGCATGTGCTGCCCCGCGCCGGGTCAGGTTGCCTTTGCCGGCTCTGGTCCGGGCGATCCCGATCTGCTGACTCTGAAGGTGCTGAAAGCGATGCAGGCCGCGGATGTGATCCTGTTCGACCGTCTGGTCAGCCCCGAGATCATGGCCCTTGCCGCCCCCGGTATCGCGCTGGAGGATGTCGGCAAGGAGGGCTTTGGCCCCTCCATGTCGCAAGAGGAGATCTGTGACCGTCTGGTGGCCCATGCCCGTGCGGGCCGCAAGGTGCTGCGGCTCAAATCCGGCGATCCCACCGTCTTTGGCCGCCTCGACGAAGAGCTGTCCGCCTGCGACGCTGCCGGGATCGGCTATCAGATCCTGCCCGGCATCACCGCCGCCTCTGCTGCTGTCGCCGCCATCGGTCAGAGCCTGACGCAACGCGGGCGCAATTCCTCGGTCCGGTTCCTCACCGGGCACGACATGCGCGGTTTTGCCGATCACGACTGGACCGCCCTGGCGCGCCCCGGTGAGGTGGCCGCGATCTATATGGGCAAGAAGTCCGCGCGTTTCGTGCAGGGCCGTTTGATCATGCACGGCGCGGACCGGGCCACGCCGGTGACCATCGTCGAACATGCCTCCCGCGCCAACCAGCGCGTTCTGGAAACAACGCTGGACCGGCTGCCTGCCGATCTGGCTGCGGCAGGTCTGTCCGGCCCGGCCCTCACCTTCCTCGGGCTGGCGCCGCGTCAAAGCATCGCCGCCCTGCCCGACCTCGCCTCTGACCTTACCTCCGATCTGAATATGGAGCTCGCCTGATGCCCCGTCCCTTTACGCCCAAAGTGATCACCGCGAATGACCTCCTTGAGGGCGACGTGATCTATTACACCGCCAAGGACAGCTGGAGCCGCTCGCTGAGCGAGGCCGAGCTGATCACCGACGAGGCCGAGGCGCAGCTGCGCTTGCTGGCCGCCGAACGCGATGCCCTCAACGTTGTCGGCATCTACCTGACCGATGCCAAACCCGGCGCGGATGGCCCTGAACCCGTCCACTTCCGCGAAGAATTCCGCCGCACCGGTCCCTCGAACTACGCCCATGGCAAACAGGAGGCTCTCTCCAATGTATAAGTATAACGACTTTGACGCCGCTTTTCTGGCTGAACGCAACGCCCAGTTCCGTGCCCAGGTAGAGCGCCGCATCGACGGCAGCCTGACCGAGGACGAGTTCAAACCCCTGCGCCTGATGAACGGGCTGTATCTGCAGCTGCACGCCTATATGCTGCGGGTTGCAATCCCCTATGGCACGCTCAGCAGCGCCCAGATGCGCCAGCTCGCGCTATTGGCCGAAAAGTGGGACAAGGGCTATGGCCATTTCACCACCCGTCAGAACATCCAGTACAACTGGCCGACCCTGAAGGACGTGCCGGACATGCTGGACGCGCTGGCCGAAGTGGGCCTGCACGCGATCCAGACCTCGGGCAACACCGTACGCAACGTGACCTCGGATCACTTTGCCGCCGCCGCCAAGGGGGAGCTGGAAGATCCGCGCCCCTATGCCGAATTGATCCGGCAATGGTCCACCGACCACCCGGAATTCCAGTTCCTGGGCCGCAAGTTCAAGATCGCGGTGACTGGCGCCGAAGAGGACCGCGCCGTGACCCGCGCCCATGACATCGGGCTGCGCATGGTCTCCCGCGAAGGCGAGACCGGATTCGAGGTGATCGTGGGTGGTGGCCTTGGCCGTACGCCAATGATCGGCAAGGTGCTGCGGGAGTTCCTGCCCAAGGCGGACCTGCTGCCCTATCTTGAGGCGGTGCTGAGCGTCTACAACCTGCTGGGTCGGCGCGACAACAAGTACAAGGCCCGGATCAAGATCACCGTGCAGGAAAACGGCATCGACAAGATCCGTGCCCTGGTCGAAGAACGCTTTATCGAGCGCCGCGCCCAGTTCAACGGCGCCGATCAGGAGCTGCTGGAAGAGATCAAGGCGCATTTCACGCCCCCCGCCCTGCGCAGCGGCGACACTGCGGCCTATGATGCGGCCTATGACAGTGATCCGGTGTTCCGCGCCTGGGCCGACACCAACCTGTCGGCGCACCGCAACGAAGACCACGCCATCGTCACCATCTCGGTCAAGGCGCATGGCGCCACCCCCGGCGATGCCACTGCCGAGCAGATGCGCGTGATGGCGGATCTGGCGCAGGAATTCGGCTATGACGAGCTGCGCATCAGCCACCAGCAGAACGTGATCCTGCCGCATGTTCTGAAATCGGACCTGCCCGCGATCCACGCCCGCCTGAAAGAGGTCGGCCTTGCGACCGCCAACATTGGCCTGATCTCGGATATCATCGCCTGCCCCGGCATGGACTATTGCGCCTTGGCCACCGCCCGCTCGATCCCGGTTGCGCAGGATATCGCAACCCGGTTCGAAGAGCTGAAGCTGGAGCACGACGTGGGCCACCTGCAGATCAAGATCTCGGGCTGCATCAATGCCTGCGGCCACCACCACGTGGGCCACATCGGCATTCTGGGTCTGGATCGGGCCGGGGTAGAGAACTACCAGATCACCCTTGGCGGCGATGCCACCGAAACGGCGGCCATCGGAACCCGCACCGGCCCCGGTTTCGCCTATGACGAGATCGTTCCGGCGGTCGAGCGTCTGATCGGCGCCTATCTGGAACTGCGGACCGATGAAGGTGAGACCTTCATCGAGACCTACCGCCGCGCCGGCATGGAACCGTTCAAAGCCGTGCTTTATCCCGAAGCCCGCAAAAAGGTGGCCTAGAGCGATGCTGAAGCTCGCAGAGAGCAGCCCCAATGGGGCTGCACCGGACACCGCCCTGGCGGAAAAGGTGGAGATGCTGAATGCCCGCTACCGGCATCATTCAGCCACCGCCGTGATGCAGGGCGCCCTGCAGGATGCCGGGCAGATCGCCCTGGTTTCCAGCTTTGGCGCTGAATCGGTTGTGCTGCTGCATATGGCGGCAGTGATCGACCCCGCCGTGCCGGTACTGTTCGTGGATACCGAGCTGCTGTTCACCGAAACGCTGGTCTATCAGCAGGAGGTGAGCGAGCGCCTCGGCCTGCGCAACGTGCAGGTCATCCGCGCCGAGGATATCGCCGAAAAGGACCCCTATGGCGCCTTGCGGTTCTCGGACACCGACGCCTGCTGCCACCTGCGCAAGACCGTGCCGCTGCAAAACGCACTGTCGGGCTATGATGGCTGGATCACCGGACGCAAACGGTTCCAGTCCGGCAGCCGCGCCGCGCTCGACTTTTTCGAGGTCGAGGACGGCACCGGACGCATCAAGGTGAACCCGCTGGCCCATTGGGCGCCCGAGGACGTGCGCGCCTACATGGAAGAAAACCGCCTGCCGCGCCATCCGCTGGTGGCGCAGGGCTACCCGTCGATCGGTTGCGCCCCCTGCACCTCGAAGGTGGCTGAAGGCGAAGACCCCCGCGCCGGACGCTGGCGCGATCAGAACAAGGAAGAATGCGGCATCCACATCGTGGATGGCAAACTCACCCGCAGAGGAGCTGACCCCAAATGACTGTAATTGTGACCGACACCGGATTTGGCCCCGACAGCTGGCAGGCCGGCTACGAGGGTGAAAACGCGCTGGACCTGCAGCCCGATGCGGATCTGGCTCCCTTGTCGAACCGCATCCCCGGCTGCGAGATGATCCGTATTCATTTCCCCAGCTTTGCCGATGGTCGCGGTTTCACCCTGGCGCGGCAATTGCGGCAGATGGGTTATACCGGGCGGCTCCGGGCCTATGGTCACGTGCTGGCGGATCAATATGCCATGGCGCGGCGCAGCGGCTTTGACGAGGTCGAGATCGACGACGATCTGGCCGCCCGTCAGCCCGAGGACCAGTGGCTGGCCCGGGCAAACTGGCAGGCGCACGACTATCAGGCACGTCTGGGACGCGGCCGGGCCGCCCGCTGAGACGGGCCTGATCTCGCGTCAGACACCCCCACAAACCGCAATTCGGGAAAAACAAAGCTTTTCCTGACCTGAATCAACGATTAATCAGAGGTGCCGGTCTACCAGACCGGCAGTGAAACCGATGAACGAGATGACCGCCGTGACCGACACTGCCTCCGAAGCTAAGCCCGCCAAGGCGACCCCGACCCTGCCGGACGCCCAGACCGTGACCGCGGTCAAGCACTGGACAGACCGCCTGTTTTCCTTCCGGGTATCGCGGCCTGCGTCGCTGCGCTTCCGCTCGGGCGAGTTCGTGATGATCGGCCTGATGGGCGACCCCGATCCCAAGACCGGCAAGCAAAAGCCACTGCTGCGTGCCTATTCCATCGCCTCGCCCTCATGGGACGAAGAGCTGGAGTTCTACTCGATCAAGGTGCAGGACGGTCCGCTGACCTCGAAACTACAGCACATCAAAGAAGGCGATCAGATCATCCTGCGGCCCAAGCCCGTCGGCACCCTGGTGCATGACGCCCTGCTGCCCGGCAAACGCATCTGGTTCTTCGCCACCGGCACCGGCTTTGCGCCCTTCGCCTCGCTGCTGCGCGAGCCGCAGACCTACGAGGATTACGACGAGGTGATCATCACCCACACCTGCCGCACCGCAGGCGAGCTGACCTATGGCCGGGAACTGATCGAAAGCCTGAAGGACGACGAGCTGCTGAATGAGGTGATTGGTGAGGGCTTCTGGAAGAAGATCAAATACTACCCCACCACCACCCGGGAAGAGAGCGCCAAGATGGGCCGGATCACCGACCTGATCAACTCGGGCGAGGCCTACAAGGATCTGGGCGTTGAGCCGCTCAACCCCGAGAGCGACCGGGCGATGATCTGCGGCAACCTGGCCTTCAACCTGGAACTGAAGGACATGCTGGAAGCGGCGGGCCTTGAAGAAGGCGCCAATTCCAAGCCCGCGCAATACGTGGTGGAAAAGGCTTTCCTCGACTAAGCCAACACGCCTGACGCAAGCCGCCAATGGCCAGATTCAGAAAGGCCGCGCCACCCTGATACGGGCGGCGCGGCTTTTCTTTTGAAACAGCGGGTACCCCGCACCTGTGACGGGGCGCAGAGGTTACAGGTTCAGCGCGGCCTTTACCTGATCCAGCGCCGCCTTCAGCATCGCCGGGCTGTCCTTTGCCGCATCCAGCGCCGAGGTCAGAACGGTTTTCTGGGTCTGTGACAGATCCGAGTCGGCGATCATCGTGGTGACCGTTTCGTAATCAAAGCCTTCCAGCGTCAGCGCCTCTGACATTGCCTGATCGGCAGCCTGTTCCGCTGCGGGATCAGCGGCACTCCCCGCCGTGTCTGTCACAGCTTGCGTTGCGCTTTCTACAGCCTCACGGACAGCCTCATCTGCCTGCTGAGCGACGCCCTCTGCCGCATCCGCTGCCGCTCCGGCTGCTGTCTCTGCCGTCTCTTTGGCGCTTTCCAAGGCAGCCTCTGCCTCGGCGGCGGCCCCTTCGACGGTCTCCTCGACCGCGCGCTCGACCGCTTCGGCGGCCTCTTCCATCTGCTCTGCCGTGGTTTTCGGCGCTTCGCTCTCGCTGGTCTCCTCGACCACCGGTGCAGGTTCTGCCTCAGGTGCAGGCTCTGTCACGGCTGCGGGGGCGTCCGTGTTGGTCGGCGCGTTGCTGATCACGCTGTCTTCGGTCTGGACGGAAAAGGCATAGTAAGCGCCAATCGCCACCACCCCGGCTGCTACGGCAACAATAACCGGTTTCATGATGTCTCTCCTTTGTTGTGGCCAGGGCCTGCATCGCAGCAGAGGCTCCGGCGCGTGTTCTTGCGACATTCGATACCGGCTAGCTGACGTCCCGCAGCCCCCGCCACAAGGGGCAAAAATCGCCGGACGCGTCATCGGCCAGCCGCCGCCGACAGGATCCCGGCGGATTGGCGGGGCATTGCCGGCACCCGGGCCGGGAGCGCTTTCCCCCTGACGGCCGCTCCCTCCGAATCGATGCAGACCAGGCCGGGCTGGCTGCCGCCCTGCCCGCCGGGCGCCGGTGCCTACCTGCCCGCAGGCCCGACTGCGGGAGGCTTGCGCCCATTCTGCAATGACAATCGCCTTTTTTCACGGGCGCCCGCATCGGTTCCCGCTTGAAAGACGCCGCGCCCCGGTTTAGATTTCATGCTCGAAAATCGGCAACCATCAAAGGATTGAACCCATAGCCCGCAGACCTCATAACGCGCCGCCGCCTCGTGATACCGGCCCGCGCACGAACGAAAAAATCCGCGCCCCCGAAATCCGCCTGATTGGCGCCGAAGGGGAGAACGTTGGCGTTGTCCATCCGGCCAAGGCAATGGAGATGGCAGCGGAAGCGGGTCTGGACCTTGTGGAGATCTCGCCGAACGCCAATCCGCCGGTCTGCAAGATCATGGACTTCGGCAAGTTCAAATACGAGCAACAGAAACGCGAAAGCGAAGCCCGTAAAAAGCAGAAGATCATCGAGGTCAAAGAGGTCAAGTTCCGCCCGAACACGGACACCAATGACTACAGCGTGAAAATGCGCAACGTTTTCAAATTCCTTGAAAACGGTGACAAGGTGAAGATCACCCTGCGTTTCCGCGGCCGCGAAATGGCGCACCAGAACCTCGGCCGTGAGCTGCTGGAGCGTGTGGCCGAAGACGTCAAGGACATCGGCAAGATCGAAAACATGCCGAAGATGGAAGGCCGTCAGATGATCATGATGATCGGCCCGCTGCCGCAGAAATGATCTTGCGGCCCTGACGGACCGGCCTCTGACTGGCTGAATTCCGCCTTTCTATTCCGCCCCCGGTGCTTGACTGCGCCGGGGGCGTTGTCATTGTCGCCCCTGATAAACAGCCATGCGATCAGGACGAGCCGACATGTGGGAAGAACGATTTGCAAACTCCGATGACTATGTGTTCGGGACCGAACCAGCCCGGTTCCTGACCGAATATGCCGCCTATCTGACGCCGGGCCAGACGGCCCTGTCGGTGGCCGATGGCGAGGGGCGCAATTCCGTCTACATGGCGCAGCGGGGGCTTGAGACGACCGCCTATGAGTTCGCCCCCACCGCCATTGCCCGCGCCCGTGCTCTGGCGGCAGAGCGTGGCGTCACGGTGGATTTCCAAAACGTTGATATCCTCACCCATGACTGGCCTGAGGATGCCTATGATCTGGTGGTCGGCATCTTCATCCAGTTCGTCGGCCCCAAGGATCGCAAGGCGCAATTCGAAGGCATGAAACGCAGCCTGAAACCCGGCGGTGTGCTGCTGCTGCATGGCTATACGCCGAAACAGCTTGAGTTCGGCACCGGCGGGCCGCCCTTTGCCGAGAATATGTACACCGAGGATCAGCTGGCCGCTGATTTCGTAGGCTGGGACATCCTGGAGAACCGCGCCTATGAGCGGGAGGTGCAGGAGGGACGCGGCCATAGCGGCATGTCCGCCCTCATCGATTTCGTGGCGCGCAAACCCGCCTGACCACAGGTACCCGCATGAAAAAGGGCCCCGCAGTGCTGCGAGGCCCCATTGCTGTTCTGTACCAGTGTCTCAGCCTGCGGCGGCGGCCACGGCGCGTTTGGTCAGGACACCGACAAGATGGGCACGGTATTCCTTGGTGCCGTGGATATCGCCCATCATGTTGGCCGGGTTGATGCGCAGATCCGTCAGAGCGTCGGGGCGGAATTCCTTGCCCAGTGCCTGCTCAGCTTCGCTCCAGCGGAACACACCCTCTTCTGAGGCGCCGGTGACGGCAACCCGCACCCCGTCCGCGTATTTGGCGACAAAAACCCCCACCAGGGCAAAGCGCGAGGCAGGCTGCACGAACTTCTGATAGTTCGCGGCCTCTGGCACCGGGAACCGCACGCCGGTGATGATCTCACCCTCTTCCAACGCGGTGGTGAAAAGACCGTCGAAATAATCATCCGCCGCGATTTCGCGGGCATTGGTGATCACGGTTGCGCCGCTGCCCAGAACCGCTGCCGGATAGCAGGCCGCCGGATCGTTATTGGCAAGCGAGCCGCCGATGGTGCCCCGGTTGCGCACGGCGGGATCGCCAATATGGCTGGCCAGCTCGGCCAGCGCGGGATAATGCGCTGCGGCCTCGGAGGCAACGGTGGCATGGGTGGTGGCGCCGCCGATTGCCAGACTGCCATCATCTTCGCGGCAGACGCCCTGCATTTCACCAATCCCAGCAAGCGAGACCAGTTTCGACGGCATCGCCAGCCGCTGTTTCATGGTCGGCAGCAGGGTCTGGCCACCGCCCAGCGCCTGCGCGTCTTCCTCTGCCAGCGCGGCAACCGCGTCGGCAATGGAGGCAGGTTTTTCAAACTCGAAATTATACATTCCGCTTTCCTTCCCAAAGAATGCCGGGGGATCACCCCCCTTGTTCTTTTGTTCAAATCTCCCATGGGTGCAGGGACCCGGCACATCTGCCCGGCCCCTGCCCCGGTGTTAACGGTTCATCGCAGCCCAGACGCGGCCGGGGCTGAGTGGCATGTCGATATGCGTCACATCTTTACCCGCAGCCTGCAGCGCGTCCACCACCGCATTCACAACCGCCGGCGGCGATCCGATGGCACCGGCCTCACCGCAGCCCTTCACCCCAAGGGGGTTATGGGTACAGGGCGTCTGGCAGGAATGGTCCACCTGATAGAAGGGCAGATCATCGGCGCGCGGCATGGCGTAATCCATGTAGGAGGCGGACAGGAGCTGGCCGTTCTCGTCATAGACGCAGCCCTCAAGCAACGCCTGACCGATGCCCTGACCGATACCGCCATGCACCTGACCATCGACGATCATCGGGTTGACGATATTGCCAAAGTCATCCGCCGCCGCGAAACGTTCGATGGTGACCTTGCCGGTCTCAGGATCGACCTCCACTTCGCAGGCATAGGCGCCCGAAGGATAGGTGAAGTTCGCCGGATCGTAAAAGGCGGTCTCTTCCAGCCCCGGCTCCATATCCTCAAGCGGGTAGTTGTGCGGCACATAGGCCGCCAGCGTGACATCGCCCCAGGCCAGGGATTTATCCGTGCCCGCAACCGAGAACTGGCCATCCTTCAGTTCGATATCCGCATCGGAAGCTTCCAGGATGTGGGCGGCGATCTTCTTCGCCTTGGCGATGATCTTTTCCGTCGCCCGAACCATGGCAGAGCCCCCAACGGCCAAGGAGCGCGAGCCATAGGTGCCCATGCCCATCGGCGTGTTGGCGGTGTCGCCATGCACGATCTCGACCATGCTTTCGTCGATGCCGATCATATCCGCGATCACCTGTGGGAAGGAGGTTTCATGCCCCTGCCCGTGGCTGTGGCTGCCGGTCATAACCACCAGACCCCCGGTCGCATTCACTCGAACCGTGGCGGATTCATAAAGACCCGCCCGCGCGCCCAGCTGCCCGACGAGGTTCGACGGCGCAATGCCGCAGGCCTCGATATAGCAGTTGACGCCCAGACCGCGCAGCTTGCCGTTTTCCTCGCTCTTGGCGCGGCGCGCCTTGAAGCCTGCGAAATCGGCAACCTCTTCCAGCTTGTCCATGGTGGCGTTGTAATCACCGGTGTCATATTCCACCGCCACCGGGGTGGCATAGGGGAATTCGGTGATGAAGTTCTGACGCCGCAGCGCGATGGGATCAACGCCCAGCTCGCGCGCGGCCTTGTCGATGACGCGCTCCAGCTGGAATGTAGCCTCAGGGCGGCCCGCGCCGCGATAGGCATCGACCGGCACCGTGTTGGTAAAGACGGCCTTCACGTTCACATAGATCAGCGGCGTCTTGTAGTTACCCGCCATCAGCGTGCCATGCAGCCAGGTCGGCACCGAAGGCGCAAAGGTCGACAGGTATGCGCCCATATTGGCGTAGGTGTCGGTGCGCAGCGCGGTAAAGTTGTTCTCCGCATCCAGCGCCAGTTCGATCTTGGTTACGTGATCGCGTCCATGGGCATCCGACATGAAGGCCTCGGACCGGGTAGAGGTCCATTTGACCGCCCGGTTCAGCGCCTTGGCCGCGAAGGTACAGAAGGCTTCCTCGGCATAATGGAAGATCTTGGTGCCGAAACCGCCGCCCACATCCGGCGCGATGACGCGCAGCTTATGCTCGGGGATGCCCAGCACGAAAGCGCCCATCAGAAGGCGGATCACATGGGGGTTCTGCGAGGTGGTGTAGAGCGTTGATTCCCCGGTGGCCCGGTTGAAATCGCCCACCGCCACGCGCGGCTCCATCGGGTTCGCGACCAGACGGTTGTTGACCAGCTCCAGCGTGGTCACATGCGCCGCATTGGCAAAGGCTTCTTCCACCGCCGGTTTGTTCTCTTCCACGAAGCCCCAGTCATAGCAGAGGTTCGAGGTGAGATCGTCATGCACCTTGGGGGCGCCTTCCTTGACGGCCTCCTTCATGTCGATGACGGCGGGCAGCTCCTCGATATCGAGCTCAATCGCCTCCGCAGCGTCGCGGGCCTCTTCGCGGCTTTCTGCGACCACGGCGGCGATGGCATCGCCCACATAGCGGACCTTGCCCTGGGCCAGAACCGGGTGCGCAGGTTCCTGCATCGGTTCTCCATGGCGGTCGGTCACCTGCCAGCCGCAGGGAATCGACCCCACACCTTCGAAATCAGCGCCGGTGAAGATACGGATGACGCCGGGCATCGCGGCCGCAGCCGTGGTGTCGATGCCGTTGATCTTGCCGTGGGCCACATCCGAGCGCAGGAAATGCACATAGGCCTGATTGTTGAGGTTGATGTCGTCGGTGTAATTGCCGGTTCCGGTCAGGAACCTTACGTCTTCGCGCCGCTTCGGGCTGGCGCCGATGCCACTATCCTTTGGCATTGTCCAAATCTCCTCCCTGGATGGTGCGCGCCGGGGCGCACCTCTTGGTCATGCAAAATTGTCTTTTGTCCCGGGCCGCGCCTCCCTGCGCTGCCCGCGGCGGGCTTATGGCTTTATTCGGCAGCAATGGCCGTCACGTCCTGACCGGACGCGGCAAGGATCGCCTTGACGATGTTATGATAGCCGGTGCAGCGGCAGATATTGCCTTCAAGATAGGCGCGCACCTCGGCTTCGGTCGGCTTGGGGTTTTCCTTCAGCAACGCCGCCGCCGACATCACCATGCCCGGCGTGCAGAAACCGCACTGAAGCCCGTGGTGATCCTGAAACGCCTGCTGGATCGCGTTGAGCGTGCCATCCGGAGCCGCCTGTCCTTCGATGGTGGCAACCTCTGCGCCGTCTGCTTCGGCCGCCAGCATGGTGCAGGATTTGACCGCCTTGCCGTTCACATGCACCACGCAGGCGCCGCACTGGCTGGTATCGCAGCCTACATGTGTCCCCGTGAGCCCCAGCTCATCGCGCAGAAATGACGCCAGGAGCGTGCGCCCCTCCACATCACCGCTGGCGGGCTTGCCGTTCACGGTCATCGAGACCTTCGCCATGAATTCCTCCCATTCGCTACTTTTGTTTGGCTGAATAGGAGTTAAGCACGGGATGCGGCTGGCGCGAACCCCCAGAAATGCCTCTGGCCATAACATTTTTGCCAAACGGCAAGAAGCCGCGCGTAACACGTTGGAGATGCGGACATTTTGTGCTCTCTGGCGCAGTGTTCAGCCACGCCCGGCGTCATCCTGTCCAGCGCGGCGCGGCATGGGCCGGGTGGGAATCTCTTTCAGCAGCCCGCCAACCCCCATGGCGGCGATATCCGCACCGCGCAACGCGACGCCACAGATCACCCGTTCCAACACCCAGTCCGCGCCATTAAGCGCAGGCGAGCGGGCGCAGCCCGGCAGGCCGATCACAGGCTTTTCGCCCAATGCACCAAGAAACAGAAGGTTGCCCGGATCGACCGGCATGCCAAAGCGCGTCACCGTGCCCCCCGCCAGCCGCAGCGCCTGAGGCGCCACATCCAGTGGGTCCGAGGTCGCCGATCCGGTCAGGATCAGGATGACCTCTCCCGGCGCATCGGCAGTTGCCGCTGACAGCTCCGCCTCGCGGTGGGGCACAACCACGCGATCTGTCAACTCCATGCCCATCCGGTCGAGCCGTCCGGCCATGGCCGCACGGCCCTTTTCGGATGGAGTATCGCCCGTAACCCGCGTTTCGATCAGGGTTGCGGTCTTGTAAACCGGGGCGCGCACCCGCAACGCCCCGCCTGCATTCCTTGCCGCTTGCATCAGGTGCGCCTCAGGCACCCCGTAGGCGATGATCTTGATGGTGGCGATCATGCCGCCTGCATCGACCCGGTGATAGGCGGGCACGGTAGCGATGGTGATCATCGGATCGACCGCATTCACCGCCTCCAGCTGCGCCCGGTCCAGCTCCACCACACCGCAGGTTTCGGCGTAAAGGTTCACCCGCCCCGCCCCGGCGCCGGAAATGCGCAAGCCCTGGGTGCCCGGGTCCGGAACGATGGCACGGGCCAGAGCCTGCGCCGCCGCGTCCTCGTGCATATCGCCACTTTCCAGACGCGCGACGGTGACTTCGGAAAACCCGGAGGCGGCCAGATCACTCAGATCGGCCGGAGTCAGCGCCGTGCCCTTGGCAATCTTGCGGGCCTCCAGATGCAGGGAATGCGCCAGGATCGCCCCCTCGGCCTGATCCAGCGGAACCGGGCCGAACTTCATGAGGATTTGCCGCGCAGAACCGATGTCATCTCGGCCAGGATCGACACCGCGATTTCAGACGGGCCCGCCGCGCCGATATCCAGACCGATGGGCCCATGGATGCGCTCGATCTGTTCTGCGGTGAAACCAGCCGCCACCATCCGGTCTACCCGTTTGGCATGGGTGCGGGTGGAGCCAAGCGCGCCAATGTAAAAACAATCGGCGCCCAGCGCAGCCTCCAGCGCCGGATCGTCGAGTTTCGGATCATGGGTCAGCAGTACCAGCGCGGTGCGGGCATCAAGGCCAAGCTTTTCCACCGCCTCGTCCGGCCAATCGTCCATCAATGTCTCGCCCGGGAACCGCGCGGCGGCGGCAAAGGCCTCGCGCGGGTCGATAATCACCGGATCATAACCCGCAATCCGCGCCATGGGCACCAGCGCCTGGGCGATATGCACCGCCCCCACCACGATCAACCGCAGTGGCGGGTTGTGCACGGCAACGAAGGTCTTTCCGTCTTCCTCAACACCAGAGCGGTCCATGCGCAGGCGCTCAGCATAGCCATCGCGCACCAGACGCCGCGCGCCGCTGTCCAGATCCACCTCATAGGCGAGCGCGATACGTTCCTTGCGGGCCGCGACCAGTTCCTCCAGCAGATCCTCCGGCAGAGCACCGCCCACGGGCTCCACCAGAACCTTGATGGTGCCGCCGCAGGCCAGCCCCACGGCAAAGGCATCATCGTCGCTGACCCCGAACTCGAGCAGGCGGTGCTTGCCATCCTCGATGGCTTCCAGCGCCTCAAAGACCACCGCGCTTTCGACGCAGCCGCCCGAGACCGAGCCTTCGATGCGGCCATCGCCGCCCACCACCAGCTGCGATCCGGCCCGGCGCGGCGCCGATCCCCAGGTTTGCACCACCGTCGCCAAGGCTGCCCCGGTGCCATCCCTGTGCCACTCCAGCGCCACCTCCGGCGCGTTCTCGAACCGCTGGGTTTCCTCTGACATGCAATCCTCCCGGCGTGTCTTCCGCCCTTGTTGCCCCCAAGGTTGACGCGAAGGCCAGAGGTTTCAAGCCGAAAACGCAGCGCACAACGCAAAGCGCCCGCCGGGACCGGCGGGCGTTCGGGCATTTTACAGGCGCGGGAGGGTGCCTATTCAGCCGGTTGCAGGTTCGATTTGGAGGGCGTCAGCCGCTCGGGCAGGGCAAAGGCCAGCGCGATAAAGCCAAGGCCCAGAACGATGCCGAGGACATCGCCCGGCAGCGCCGCCATCCCGTCGAACTTGGATCCCGGCACGGTGCCAACGGTGACCTTGCCGCCCGCGATGCTGTCCAGAAGGCCGCTCGATTTCCACATCGGGTAGGTGACCATATAGGCTGCCGCCCCCAGAAGACCGCCGGCGATGAAGAACAGCGCATCCTTGCGACCCGAGGCCGCCGCGACAACGCCGGTGCCGGGGCAATAGCCCGCCAGCGCCCAGCCAGCGCCCAGCATCAAGCCGCCAATGAAGACGCCGATATAGGCGGCCTTCACGGACATATGGCCCACGTCGACAAAGCCCAGCATCTGCCCCGCGAACATCAGCACCGAACCGGTGCCGATGGCCAGAAGAATGGTCTTGGCCAGGTTGAGGTTGGTGAGGTTCAGCATCTTGCCGATCATGTTCGGGTTGCTGGCGCCAATACGGTCCAACACCGCGCCGAAGGCCAGGCCGATAACAATTGCGAGAACGATAGACATCATGGCTCAGGCCTCCTTCTTGAACAGGATCAGGGATACGGGAATCGCTGCGGCAAAGGCCCCGGCGGCAAAGAGATAGCCCGACAGCGCAGTCTGCATCATGCCCGACATCATGTGCCCCGAGGTGCAGCCGCCCGCAAGGCGCGCGCCGTAAAGCACGATAAAGCCGCCAACAAAGGTCGCGCCGTAGCGCAGGGCAACCCCGTCCCCCATATTGGCGCGCCACAGATCGGGGATGCTACGCTCCCGCGCGGGCAGGCCGCCGCGCGCCATGACCGACAGAAAGCCGCCCACCGCCATCGCAAGAACAAAGACAAAGACAAAGCTGTAGTTCAGCGGGTTCATCACCGATTTGGCGTATTTACCATTCGATTTCGCCAGATAGGCATTGGTCGAGGTATATCCCTCCTCGGTCTTGGTCACCAATTCGCTGTTCACCGCGTCGCCGATGATCCCGTCCAGGATCACGAATTGCGTGGACACGCCAATCGGTTTGACCAGCAGCACTGCCAGAAAGAAGACGAACCCCAGCAGGAACCCTCCGGTTTTCCAGTTCATGGCCATCATCAGCCTCCCAAATTACATTCCATTTACGGAATGTAGCAGGGTGGGCGCGGATCAGGCTTGACCCAGATCAATTACATTCGAATTTTAGAATTCGTCAAAGAAGCGCCATCAACCGCGCCTTTTCGCCCTGATCCTCGGGGCGGGAAATCACCTGCGCCAGATCTTCGAGCGAGGCAATGGAGTGGCCGGCCCGAAAACTGTCCACATGGGGCAGCATGGCGCGGATACCTTGTGCCTTGGGGGCGAAGCCTTCCCAGCGCAAGAGCGGGTTCAGCCAGATCAGCCGCCGCGATGACAGGTGCAGGCGCTGCATCTCCTTGGCCAGTTGGTCCGGGTCGTCCCGGTCCAGCCCGTCAGTGATCAGCAGCACTACAGCCCCCTGCCCCATGACCCGGCGCGACCAGTCGCGATTGAACGCGTGCAAGCACTGGCCAATGCGGGTGCCGCCTTCCCAATCCTGCGCCTCGGCGCCCGCTGCGGCCAAGGCCGCGTCCACATCGCGCGTCGCCAGATGGCGGGTGATATTGGTGAGCCGCGTGCCAAAGGTGAAGCCATGCACCTTGGCCCAGCCCGCGCCCTTTTGGTTGGCGACCGAATGCAGGAAATGCAGCACGATGCGGCTGTACTGGCTCATGGAGCCGGAAATATCGCAGATAACCACCAGATTGGGCCAGCGGATGCGTCGCTTTGCCCGGGCGATATCTTGCAAATCGCCGCCCCGACGCGCTGCATCGCGCAGGGTGCGCCGCCAGTCCGCCCGCTGCCCATGCGGCGCGGCCATCAGGCGGCGCGACTGGATCGGCTGCACCGGCAGGCGCATCTGCGACAGGATGCGTTTGGCGCGGGCGACTTCCTCGGTGCTCATCTGTTCGAAATCCAAGGACCGCAAACGCTCCTCGGAGGACATGGTCAGCGTCGCGTCGATCTCGAACTCGGTGCCCTCGTCCTCTTGCCCCTCTGGCAGGTCGATCTGATCATTGGCGCCATCCAGCAGCGCCTCGGCCGCGCGTTTTTCACCGGGTTTGGCGGCGCGCTCTTCCTGCACGCCGCGCACCGCAGGCAGCATCGCCGCCATCATATGCTCCAGAAACCGCGGATCGCGCCAATAAAGACGAAAGATCTGCGCAAAGACCGCCCGGTGTTCGGGACGGGTCACGAAACAGGCGTGCAGTGCCCAGTAGAAATCCTGCCGACTGGTGAACCCCGCTGCCGCCACCGCCTCGACCGCGTCCACCACCCGGCCCGGCCCGATGGGCAGCCCCGCCTTGCGCAGGGCGCGGGCGAAATGGGTGATGTTCTGGACGAGTTTGGGATCGTCCGGCAGGGAAAGCTCGGGCAGTTCAACCATTTAGCAGTTCACAAATCGACCAGAGAGAAATGGAGGCGGGCAATATAAAATGTAGCCCAACAACATAGAGAACGGCATATTTTTCATGCCACCAAAGACTACGATCTACTTCCTCCAACTGCCGCTTTACATATGAGAAGTCCGCCTTTTCGATTGTCTTTTCGGGGTCAATGGCATTTTCGAGATGTTTGAGGACGTATTCCAATCGCCCCTTCATCTTGCCTCCCCCACCAAACGTGCTTTCGGCAAGTTTCTGGCTTACGGATGAATTCCACTTCCCAAGGGAAATCAGATCCCCAAGCCAATTCAGCGTTAACGACAGAAGCAAAATAATCTGAACCCAGAGCGACCCCGAAGACAACTGCTTCTCAGAAAACGAGATACCCAAGACCTCCAGACTACTAGTATCAACTTCAAGATAGGTCGTCAGCACCACTACAACCGCGAGTGATAAGCACGCCCGGCCAGACGTTGCCGTTGCTTTGCTGACAAGGGGCGCACCAGCATAGTGCATCAGGCCTCCTCCAGTGTCTGCTTGGCCTTGTCGAGGATGCGTTTCGCCTCGGAGCCCTGCAATTGCGCGATATCGTCCTGGTATTTCAGGATCGCGCCCAATGTATCGGCGATCACCTCAGGGGAGAGGTCGATCACATCCAGCGCAAGCAGGCAATTGGCCCAGTCGATGGTTTCGGCCACGCCGGGTTTCTTGAACAGATCCTCAGTCCGCAGGGCCTGCACAAAGGCGACCACTTCGCGGCTTAGTTTTTCTGAGGCTTCGGGCGCACGGGCCCGCAGGATTTCGACCTCGCGGGTGAAATCAGGGTAATCGACCCAGTGATACAGGCAGCGCCGTTTCAGCGCGTCATGAACCTCTCGGGTGCGGTTGGAGGTCAGGATCACGATGGGCGGCTCGGGCGCCTTGATGGTGCCTAGTTCCGGAATGGTCACCTGAAAATCGCTAAGCGCCTCCAGCAGGAACGCCTCGAAGGGCTCATCGGTGCGGTCCAGTTCGTCGATCAGCAGTACCGGGGCGCCATTCTCATCCGGGCGCATCGCCTCCAAGAGTGGCCGTTCGATCAGAAACTCATCAGAGAACAGCTCTGTTTGCAGCGCCGTGCGGTCGGCGCCGCCTGCCGCCTCAGCGGTGCGGATCGCCACCATCTGCGCGGCAAAATTCCATTCATAAACCGCGCTGGAGGCATCAAGCCCCTCGTAGCATTGCAGCCGGATCAGGCGTCGCCCCAGCGCCGCCGACAGCGCCTTGGCGATCTCGGTCTTGCCGACGCCGGCCTCACCTTCCAGGAACAAGGGGCGGCCCAGACGCAGCGACAGGAAGACCACGGTAGCCAGCGCCCGGCCGCAGACATAGCCCTGCTCTCCCAGCATCTGTTGCACCTGATCGATGGATTGCGCCTCTGTCATGCCTTGCCTCCCCGCTTGGTCGCACCAAGAGGCCATGCGCCCAGCGCGCGGTCAAGGCTGGTCTGCCCCCGTTTTCGGATTGTTGATTTCGTTTGTTGGGCAACACTTCGACAAGGGTTAACGGCTATACACCCTGCAATGATTGACGCAGGGCGCCCACCCTGCCATGGATTTTGGCAATGACGATAGCCCCGGCTGTACGCGATCCATGTGTGACGACGACGTGCGGTAACGAGAGGCAAGATGCAGGCGGCAAGGCAACAGATCGAATGATGCGCCACGGATCAACACAGCCCGGCACCCCGCGCCGGGACGCCAAAGGGGATGCATGATGCGCATCACCGCCGTCACCTGCGTCAAGAACGAAGGCCCGTTCCTGCTCGAATGGATCGCCTACAACCGGCTGATCGGGGTCACGGATTTCCTGATCTATTCCAACGATTGCAGCGATGGCACCGATGACCTGCTGGATGCGCTGGCGGCACGGGGGCTGGTGCAGCATCTGCCCAACCCCGCCGAGGGGCGCAATTACCAGATGGAGGCGCTGAAACACGCGCGCCAGCAGCCTATCGTGGTAGATGCCGACTGGGTCTGGGTGGCCGATGTGGATGAATTCCTCAACATCCACACGGGCGG
This sequence comes from Phaeobacter sp. CAU 1743, assembly GCF_039839315.1. Lineage (NCBI taxonomy): Bacteria > Pseudomonadati > Pseudomonadota > Alphaproteobacteria > Rhodobacterales > Roseobacteraceae > Phaeobacter > Phaeobacter sp. CAU 1743. The sequence goes on from NZ_JBDOQR010000024.1 coordinate 59,740, forward strand.
TCACACAATCCCCGATCTGATCGCGGCCTGCGGCAATCCCCAGGCGATTTCGCTCAGCTTCCAGTTCTTTGCAAACGACGGGATTGAGGATTTCGAGGACGTGCCGGTGATTGCCCAGTTCACCCGCTCGCACAACCCGGATATCTGCTGCGCCGATGGTTCAATCGAGGTCAAGACGCTGGTACGCCGCGATTTTCCGCTGCAATACTATGGCGCGCATCGCCCGTTCTTCCGCAAGGCTTTGGCCAAGGACAAGCGCCCCGTCTGGACCGATGGCGGCGGCCGCCGGGTGCCCTTCCGGTTCCTGATGGCTGCAAACCGCGATCATATCCGCAAACTCCCGGCCAAAGGCGCCCGCAGCCTTGCGACGCTGAACCACTATGCGCTGCGCTCGCTCGACAGCTATCTGGTGAAAAACGACCGCGGCGATGTGAACCGGGAAAACCGCGCCTTTGACGATACCTATTGGCGCGAACGCAATGACCCCGCCTATGAGGATCTGTCGATCCAACGTCATCTCCCGGCGCTGGAGGCGGCGCTTGCCGAACTGAAATCCGACCCTGAGATCGCCGCCCTGCACCAAGAGGCCGTGCGCCTGCACCGTGCGAGACGCGATGAGCTGCTGACCCAGCCCAGCTATCAAGCCATGCGCCATCAACTGCGTGCCGCCCCAACCCTGCCACCGCAGGAAGAGGCGCTGCTGCGCGATCTTGGCCTCTGGACCGAAGAGGCGGCGCAATGAGCCTCAAGGTCATCAACCTCGGCCTGCCGAAATCCGGCACCACCACGCTGGGGAAGGCGCTGTCGCAGGCGGGATACACCGTCGCCGATCACCGGCTGCGCGACCGTGAGGAAGACCGCCCCGGCAAGCGGCGGATCTTTGTCGGCAGCCTCCTTTACAAGGGACTATATGAGCGCGGCGATCCCATGGCCTATCTCAATGGTTTTGATGCGCTGTCAGAGGTGAGCTTTATCCACGGCAAATTCTCGGTTTGGCCGCAGTTTGATTTTGCCCTACTGAAGGTGCTGAAGGATCTCAACCCGGGTCTCAAATTCATCGCCACCCGGCGCGATGCGGCCAGTCATTCCAAATCGATCATGGCTTGGAACAACCTTGGCACTGCCCGGCTGCCCGCCAGCACGGTGCCTGGCCTGCCGATCGGATACGGCAAGACCCCCGAACAGCAGATGATCTGGATCGACGGTCATTACGAGGCGCTGAAACACTGGTTCCGCGAGGACCCCGATTATTTGGAGATAAACGTGGCTGACTCCGATGCTCAGGCGCGGGTGGGCGCGTTCCTTGGCCGTGATCTCCCCTGGTGGGGCCAGGCAAACGTCAACCGGAAGGCACGTTCCTGACCATGCGCATCGTTCTTCATATCGGGCTCGAGCATACCGGCGCCGAGCGGCTGCAAAAGGTGCTGGCCCACAAGCGGGACCAGCTGCGCGGCAAGGGCGTGTTGTTTCCCACCTCTCCCGGCGGCAGCAATCACACGCGTCTGTTCATGGCGGTGACCGATCCCGATCACGTGGACCCGCTGCGTCACGCCCGCGGTCTGGTCGATCCCGAGCGGCAAGCGCTGTTGCGCGAAAAGCTGAGCGCCGATCTGGCCCGTGAGGTCAATGAGGCGCAGCCGGACATTCTGATCCTCTCGGCCTCGCAACTGGGCGGCAGGCTGCACCGGCGCAGCGAGCTGATGCGGCTGAGGGATTTGCTGACCCCGCTATCCGACGACATCAGCCTCGTGGCGCATCTGGATGATCCCGCCCGCCTGCTGGCGCGCAGCTATGGCGCGCAGGTACTGAACGGACGGGCTACCCCACTGGAACGCGAACTGGCGCTGGCCGATCAACCGGACTGGTGGCAAGCCTGCCTCGCGCACCAGCCGCAGATCAGACCGCAGGAAAACCAGTTTGAAGAGACCGAAGGCGCGCCCTTCTGGCTCGATTATCAGGCCCTGCATCAGCATTGGGAGAATGTTTTCGGCGCCGCGTCCATGAGCTTCCGCTCTTACGACGAGGCCCTGTTCTACGGGCCGGAGGCCACCAAAGAGATCCGCGCCGCATTTGGCATTGCGCAGCAGATCGGACGCTGCGGCGATGCGACACCGACCGCGATGCCTGCCGCGCCCTGGCTGACGCGGGCGCGGCAGCTCAATACGCTGCTGCAACATATCACCCTGCATCAGGGCAGGATCGTACCGCCGAAAATGTGGCGCGGTTTCCTGAATGAGCTGCAGATCGACGGCGCGCCGATGGACCCGGCGCAGCTGGCCCGTATCTCAAACCGGTTTGCCGCCGCAAATCAGGCCCTTGCCGAGCAGCACCCCGGATTGTCTGCAGCCAGCTTCGCCACCCAAGCCGGTGCCGAAGACCATTCCGGCGCAAAGTGGCAGGAGGCAGACCCGGAAATGGGCTTTCGCGCCTCGCAATACCTGCTGCGCTTCATGCCGCAGATTGAGGCCGCAACCCGCGCCTCCCGACCAGCGGAAGAGGCCAAGCCGGACCCAGCCGCCACGGAACCCACCGCGCAGGCCCGCAAGGTGATGACCCCGCTGGCGTTGAAAAACTTCGAAATGCTGCAAACATCGCCCTTCCGGCCGCATGACAATATCGGCGCGCTGGATGAAACCGCGCGTGCCGCCCCCTATGCGGAGGTGCCACGCCGAGCCCTGCCTCAAGGCAGCAGCGGCAATGTGATCGTCGGCTGCATGAAGAACGAGGCGCCTTATATCCTGGAATGGATCGCCTTTCATCGCGCCATCGGTGTGGACAACTTCCTGATCTACACCAATGGCTGCGAAGACGGCACCACCGAGATCCTCGACCGGTTGCAGGAGAAGGGCATCTTGCAGCACCGCAACAACGACGACTGGCGCGGCAAGTCTCCGCAGCAACACGCACTGAACCAGTCGCTGAAAGAACCGGTGATCACCCAGGCCGATTGGATCGTCCATATCGACGTCGACGAATTCATCAACGTGCGCTGTGGCAACGGTACTCTGCAGGATTTCTTTGACCGGGTGCCGGATGCCACCAACGTCGCCATGACCTGGCGCCTGTTCGGCCATAACGATGTGACACGGCTGTCGGATGATTTCGTCATCGGCCAGTTTGATGCCTGCGCGCCGAAATACTGCCCCAAGCCGCATACGGTCTGGGGTTTCAAGACGATGTTCAAGAACACCGGCGCCTATCAGAAGATCAGCTGCCACCGCCCCAACAAGTTGCAGGACGGGTTCCGCGATCAGGTCCGCTGGGTCAACGGATCGGGCCGCGACATGACGCAGGATGTGCTCGACAACGGCTGGCGCAACTCGCGCCGCTCCATCGGTTACGATCTGCTGCAGCTCAACCACTACGCGCTGCGCTCGGCCGAAAGTTTTCTGGTCAAACGTCAGCGCGGACGTGCCCTGCATGTGGATCGCTCCATCGGCCTCAACTACTGGATCCGCATGGACTGGAACGACCACACGGACGTCACCATCCAGCGCAACCTGCCGCGTCTGCGCGTCGAATATGATAGGCTGATGGAGGATACGATCCTTCGCCAGTGGCATGAGAAAGGCCTCGACTGGCATCGGGCCAAGGCCGAGGAACTGCATGGGATGGAGGAATTCGAAACCCTTTACCGGCAGGCTCTGGACGTAAAACTGACCGCAACCGAACGCGTTGCATATGCGCTTGCGCTGGATATGGAGAGCTGAAGACATGACCGCCGCAGCCACCGACCCGGTTCTGACCTGTCTGGATATGAAGTTCCCGCTGGACAAGGCGGTGCTGCCGCCGCGTGTGCGTAAACTGCTGCGCACCGGCGCCTATGAGGCCAAGGAGGCCGTGGCCGCGAAGAAGCTGATCCGCACCGGGGATGTGGTGATGGAACTGGGCGGCGGCATCGGTTTCATGTCGACGCTGGTCGCCACCCAGACCCCGGCGCAATCCGTGCATTCGTTCGAGGCAAACCCGCAGCTCTTGCCCTATATCCACCGGGTGCATGCTCTCAATGGCGTCCAGAACGCCAAGGTGACCCATGCAGTGCTCAGCGACAGCGACGGCACCGCGCCCTTTTACGTGCGGCCCAACTTCCTTGCCTCTTCCCTGAGAGTCTGATTCAAAACTTTTCGAGTGAATTCATTGTCTTGCGAGCATCCGCGTGACGCGGCGGATGTGTGCGATTGTGACCCAAGCTGCCGCGCTGGCGATGGATTTTTCCCAATCCTTCG